>JAZFSF010000062.1:0-3611 GCA_036446055.1 Bathyarchaeia archaeon
ATTAAAACAGTAAGGTACATGTCCTCATCCCCAAGATATTAGTAGCTATTAAAAAGATACCGGGTGTATCGGTTACAGGTTTGATGTTCCATTGCTATTGTTCCTTGGTCCTCAGCTGGCTATAGTAGGTCTTATATGGGTCTTTGTCATCGTTTTGTTGTAAGGAGGATTTTTCTTTTGAGAGGAGGACAAATAATAGCTAAAATCTTGAAGGTTGAAGGAACCGACTTTATCTCCCACTACCCTAATGTTGGTAATGTTATCGGTGACGCAGCAGATGAGGGAATCAGAATAATAACGACGCGACATGAAAGAACAGCTGTAGCAATAGCAGATGCCTATACGAGATATTCTATGGGTCATAAACATGGGGTAGCCATGAGTCAAAGTGGACATGCCGCTCACAACCTAATGGGAGGTATGGGTCAGGCCTTCGATGATCTTTCTCCCATATTGATGATGCCGGCAGGGTCTCGAATGAACCAGCTTGAGAAGAGGAGGTGGGACTCGGCTACTAACTATACGTGTGTCACCAAATGGAGCGCACGTCTTGATAATGCCGTTGATATCTCCAGTCTCATGAGTATGGCTTTCACTAGGTTGCGGACGGGAAGGCCAGCGCCAGTTCTTCTTGAGATGATGCGTGATGCCTTGATGGGAGAGATTCAAGATTCAGATTTCAACTATGAGCCTGTTAAAGGCTGGAGATATCAAGGAGACCCTCATGACATTGAGGTCGCTGTACGCGCGCTCTTGAATGCCAAGAGACCCGTACTCTATGTAGGAGACGGGGTTCTTAAAGCGGATGCTGCTGAAGAATTTAGGGAGTTTGCTGAACTCGTTCAAGCACCGGTTATCACTAACTTAAAGGGTAAAAGTACTTTTCCAGAGGATCATCCTCTATCCGTGGGGATACGAGGTAGGGCACTTTGGCTCTGTATGAGTCGGGCTGACCTCGTTTTTGGCATTGGAACCAGTCTGTCAGGTATGCATGGTACGCCAATACTGCCTGGACAGAAAACCGTGATATGCAATATCGGCGAGTACGATGTAAACATGTATCAAAGAGCGAATCATGTTGTCATTGGAGACGCGAAACTTGTTCTACGCCAACTGATTACGGAAGTCAGGAAGCAGACTAATGGTGAAAGCGTCAGGAAAAACGAAGAACTTGAGAAGGAAATCGCACGGGAAAAAGAGCTTCAATTAAAAGAATGGTTGCCTACACTCACCTCAAACAAGAAACCAATTAACCCTTACCGGGTTATTTGGGATATGATGCAAACTTTTGATAGAAAGAATCTAGCTATAACTCATGAATCTGGTAGTCCGCGAGAACAGTTGGGAGCCATTTGGGAATCCCTTCTTCCGAGAAGCTTTCTAGGTTGGGGACACACGACAAACCTTGGTTTCTCGTGGGGTGCAGCAATGGCTGCTAAGCTTATGTGGCCAGAGAAGCTCTCTGTAAACTGGGTTGGAGATGCTGCTATGGGTCACAATGCTATGGACTTAGAGACGGCATTAAGGGAAAAACTACCGATATTAACGGTTCTCAGCAACAATTCAGTGTATGCTACCTATGGTCCAAGGGGTCGGTCCAGGCTTTCAGCAGCTGTCACTGGGGTGTCTCCAAGTAGTGTTATCAGCTATGCCACCGTGGCTGAAGGGTTAGGGTGTTACGGCGAGAGAGTTGAAGAGCCCGATGAGGTAATACCTGCATTGAAACGGGGGATCAAAGAAGTTAACGCAGGAAGACCCGCACTTATTGAAGTGATAACCGATTGGGAATCAACTCGGATAAGCTATCAAATTCCGAACGAGTATCAACCTGGTAAGCTGTAACCCTCATACTACTCCCTTTCCCCTTTTTTACAATCTAACATATCACTTGAAACAAGAATATAATTTAAAGTGAAAAGCTAGTTAGTTTTTCAGAAAAACCTTCGCTAAAAAATGGATTAGCTAATTCAATTGTCAAATAAAAAAAGAAGAAAGAAGATGATTAACGCATTCTTTTCTTTTTTAGCTAGTTATTCCTCTTTATCTTCTTCTCATTTAGGCATCGGTGACTTATGTTAATGGCTTCGTTTAGTGGAAAAAGTTGAAGTGTGACTCTTGCTTGATTTACATCTTCATTTAAAGTCTTCTTATCCATCATCGAAGTAGGTTTCTTCTTCTTTTAGATGCTTTCTAACCGCCTTTTCATTTAGCTCTATTCCCATTCCAGGTTTATCTGGAACTTCAATGAAACCGTCCCTGACTACGTTCTTTGGAAGGCCCTTCACTAAGCCATACCATTCAGCATCCACGATGGGTAACTCGAAAGCGATATAATTCTGAGGTAATGCTGCGCACACTTGAACAAGTGCTCCGAGGCCTATGGGTCCATCGCCTACACCGTGTGGTGCAATTAAGATCCCGTGCATATCTGCGTATTCGGCTACCCACTTAAGCTCCATTATGCCTCCGACATCGCAGGGGTCTGGTCCAATTATGTCTACAGAATGCTTCTCTATTAAGCCTTGGAATCCTTGTCTGAGATAGATCTGTTCTCCTGTGTGGATGGGTGTGCTAGTGCTCTGAGTAACGGTGCGATAGACGTCTGGAAGGGTGTAGGGGGTGTAGTCCCCTGTGATCATGTCCTCTAACCACATAACATTCAGCGGCTCCAAGGCCTTAGCAAGCCTAATAGCTGCAGGTACTTTCCAGCCGGGTCCGCAGTCCAACGCAAGTCCCACTTCATCACCCAGGGCCTCTTTTAATGCTTTAACGCATTTTATTGTATGCTTCATTCCGCGTTCGGTGATGAGTCCTGTTTGATACAGATAGGGTTGAATTGGCGGTAATGGTTTTTCTCCATAATGATATTCGGGTACCGTGGAAGCCATACTTGAATGAAAACTAATACCCCACTTCATGATGGTGAATCCTCCGGGCAGCTTCTTCCTCTTGCTAGCGTGATCGTAATAATCTTCTGGGGAAGTGCCTACCCTACGCAGTCCGCCGGGAGAATAGGGCATGTCTCCACCGTTGTAAACCCTAACTTTATCTCGAACTTTGCCTCCCAAGAGTTTGTAAACTGGTACACCGGCTACTTTTCCAGCGATGTCCCAGAGAGCCATCTCGATAGCGCTAACACTGCTTCCCCAGGGCTTGAAGGCTCCAAGGCGCCGTATTCTTAGCATCACTCTTTCCACGTTAGTGGGGTCTTGACCAAGGATATAGCGTTTATAAAACAAAACATGCGGTTTCAAGTAAGAGTGTTTTGACGCCTCCACCTGCGCCAGGCCACTGACTCCTTCATCGGTGTCTATTCGTACTAATAGAGCGCGTAAATCGCTTATTACCATGCATTTAAGATCAGTTATCTTCATTGGATACTCCTCATCTTGTTACTTACTATTCTGTGACATTTCCAAATAAGCTTTTCAGCCAGTTATCTATCTCTGGATTATTGTTTAATCATCTACAAGAAGAATTGAAAACAATAATAGCTAGCTACAAATAGTATGCTAAATAGCTAGCTAGAACATTCGTTTTCAACTTAGATTACCATAGCTAACTATTATTAATACACAGGTTTTACCGGTTATTTGTAAGACTTATATAAC
>JAZFSF010000063.1:0-4489 GCA_036446055.1 Bathyarchaeia archaeon
ACTAGATTCGAACGTAAATTCAGACAAGCTTGCTGGATAGCTAGCTAAACATCCATATACCTATCTGCATCAGAGATGGTTTTGGTTATCTACGTCGTCCAGGTCTCTTCTTACGTATTCTAAGGTATATGATAAGTGATAGTATAACTACTAACATTATCACTATATAGATAATGTTCTGGTAGGGCGAGTAATCATTTTGCTGAGTCTGCCAAATGTTGGTATCAATTATTTTCCAAAACATAGTTGACTCGAATTTTGTGCTGTTTTGTTCAAGCATTATTCCAGTTGGTTTATCCCAGAAATATACAAGGGAGTCTGTAGAATTTGAGTACCGTGCAAAAACTGTCGTTCTGTTTACTCCAGTATAGATCGATGTAGTTTCGCCTTCAATTGAAATATTCCCATAACCATCAATAAGTATAGAGTCTCCAATTTTGGAGTTAGAAGGAATAATAAATCCCGTACTAGAGCCAGATTCAATGTCGAAAGTCGTTGTTGAATCCCATTCATCTCCGTCTGAAAAATATATCGTTGAACTTATAGTTGCGTTTGTACCGTCAATATCAATGAACTCAAAATTAACCCCTGTAGGAGTAACTACTCCTTCAAGTATCGAAGTAATCGCTACTTCATACCTAACAAAGCTCCCAGCTTCAATGATACTACTTGCCTCGATGACCTTAATACTTGTACTTTGACACAGCATCCCAAAAAATACAAGAACCAAACATATTGCCACAAGAATCTGTCTACTCATGCAGAATCAGTCAACCTCTCCGTAGCTTGCTATGATAACTAGCTAATCGATTTGTTCTAACATAAATATGAGACGTTGAAATAATACATCTCTTCCCTGTCGAGACTTTTACCATTGATCTCGATACATTCTCCATAGAACAGCAGATATTTTCCCTCTTGTTTTCAATTTATCAAGTAATATCATGAGTTCTCTGAACAATTATTTTTCTTCTCGCATTTACCCTTGTTCATCTTAATTTTATGTATTTGTAGGCTTGGGTTGCGTTTTCGAAGCAGAAGTGAATTTGCTGGAAGTCTTTTCGGAAGTCCGTTACATCCTGTTTGACTTGGGTGGCAGATTTTTTGTCGATTACCACGCGTTTGATGAAGTCAGCTATCGTCTCCATGTCGCTTTCTCTCATGCCAAGTCGCGTAACCTCCTGTGTGCCTAGACGGATGCCGCCTGGATGGGTGTAGTGGCGTCCCATTCGCACGTCTAACGGTAGGAGATTCCTGTTCACGATGATGTTCGCGGCCTCCAACTCTCCTTCTATTTTCCCTCCGTCGCCGTGTTCCCAGATGTCTATCCAAAGGATATGGCTTTCACTGAATCCTCTGTGTTCTCCCAATACTTTGAGTCCCCTCATGTAGAGGGCTTGGCCCAAGGCCTTGGTGTTCTTAATTATCTGTTGAGCGTAGGCTTCTCCAAACTCAAGCGTCTCCGCCAAGGTCAAAGCTACTCCCGCCATCGCGTGGAGGTGATGGTTACTCACTAAACCGGGAAAGGTGGCTCTTTTAATCTCGTCTGCGTATCTCTCCCATGAGAGAACCATACCATGCTGGGGCCCCGGAAACGTTTTATGGGTACTCATAGTAACGGCGTCCGCACCTTCCCTTAAGGGATCTTGAAACGTCTTTCCGGCAATCAACCCAGAGACATGGGCCGCGTCGTAGTTGATTTTGGCATCCACCTCATGGAAGACCTCTGCCAACTCCTTGACTGGGTGAGGAAAGGGGAGGACGCTACCTCCGAACATGGCAAGTGTCGGCTTTTTGCCTTCCGACACCAGTCGCCTCAATCTTCCCTTGGTTTTATCGACATCAATCGTTAACTCGTCATAGTCGTAGGGAAAATATTCCACTCGCAGCCCACGAACAGCACCCGCCGTGCCCCCAAACCGAGCTCGTCCCATGCTGATGTGGCCACCGCAGGGAATCGAGAGACCAAATATAATGTCGTTGGGTTTCGCAAATGCGGTGTAGATAACGAGGTTGGCCACAACGCCTGAGATAGGGCGTACATCGACGAATTCCGCTTCAAACACTTTCTTGGCCAAATCAATACACGCGAATTCCACTGCATCAATGAAGGCGCAGCCTGCATACACCCGTTCCCCAGGCCACCCCTCCGCATACCTATTTCCAAAATCAGTGGCTAAGGCCTCCCTCACTGCGGGGCTAGGAACGTTTTCACTCGCGATGAGGGGAAGCACTTGTTGATACAGTACGTGATGCTCTTTTAGCAACGTGAGAATGCGGTCATAATGTTTTTTAGCTTCTGACATGGTGATCCTCTTCTAAATCTAAAGCCGTTCTACTAACACATGGGTTTTCCGCATTTAAAATGCTTTGGACTCCTCGTAGGCCTCAATGAGGGCTCGCGCTCGTGTTCGCGTTAACGCTACACCGAGGATTGTTGAGGCCACGAGGAAAGATATTTGCTCTATCACAGTGAAGGGAATAGCGGTGACAAAGACTATTGAAGGTATCTCCGTGAGGACGACTAGTAGGATGTTTCCTAGGAGGTGTCGACTAATGTTGCCGCAATATGCGGCAACGGCGACACCGAGAGCGACCTTTTTCCATAACGAGGATGACATGTAGCCTACAATCCTCGTCCTGAACACTAGAATGAGGAAGAAGCCTACTAAATGAAAGGATAAGACCAGAAGCGCTTCTCTACCCTTTGGCAGCAAAATCCACATGAATATGAGACTGCTCAAAATGGTCAACGCCGTCTTCCATCGCCCCTTCACTAATAAGCCAACTTGAACAGCGGACAGACCCATCCTGAAGGGAGCAAACAGACCAAATGGCTGTGAGGGTTGGAGGCCTAAGAACAACTCTACTACGCCCGCTATCACACAGCTTACTCCTCCGGCTATGGGTCCCAACAAGAGTCCAGTTAAGGGTGCTACGACCCAGCTGAGTCGGAAGGAGGCTCCGTTGACTCCTATTACGGGTGTTAGGGGCAGAACGTCGGCTATGATGTTGAGGGCGGCGAAGATTGAAATCAAGGAGAGGGTGAAGGGTTGAGGTATTCTTCGCTTGTCTGTCAAGGTGTATACCTGTCTTTTCCGAGGTTCTTCATGAAGAGGCATTCTTCTTTTGGGATGACTACTTCACGTGGATCGTAGTCGTCGGTAATAATAATTTTTGAGTTACGAATGATAGCGATGGCTATTCGTTCTGTGGTTTCGCCCATGACCAGATGGGCGGCTGAGGCTAAATCATCCGCCAGGTTAATACGGGTGATGCGAAGGGGCTTACCATATAGATCTTTCATGCCACGACAGTCTTTCACGGGCCTGAAACCCGCTATTCCTAGGGCGAAACCTAAGGTTCCCATCCTCATGGGCGCCACATGGCTATCCACTAAGAGGATACCTACCCGTTTTCCCGTCGTACTCTCTAGTTTCCCACGCAGTTTTGCAGCTGTTTCGTTGGGGTTTGAGGGCCACAAGGCCGCTGAGTGCAGGGGAGCGTTTTTATGGTCTATTCCAGCGTTGGCTATAATGATATCGTTTTTCAAGGTAAGTAAAGCCCTTGCCACACCGCCAAGTACTTCGTCGGCTTCTCGAAGAACCACTTCGACGAAGCCCGGTTCAAGCTTATATAATTCGGCTAAAGCCTTCGCTTTTTCCGAGGGCTCCACACTTTCAAAATTTATCACTCGGCCTTCACTAATAGCAGCGATTTTATCGGCAAAGGCGACGACGTCTCCGTCTTCAAGTTCAAGTCCCTTATCGCGAATAACGTCTAAAAAAATAGCGATGATGTCGTCTCCCTTTTCGATGAAGGGCATTTTTATGGGTATGATTTCCATTCTTGTAGCAACCCTTTAGATGTAATCTACCGCTTCAGAACTTAAGTTACATCCCCTGTAACGGTTTTAAAGTTAGTGGCGGGGAAACATAATTCCATTCATCGAAGTCTTCTACTGGTTACTATGTTACAAGACTATCGATTTATTGTGAAAAGATTAACGAAAAGTCTCAGAATCATGGCTTCTGTTCTTGTTGTTTCTTACGCATTCGCCAGCTCAAGCAGAAGGTTCGTGGATGGGATGCCTTGACCTCGTCTAGAGCACCAACGGAGGTGTTATGAGGCGCGTTCAACACAATTGTAGGGTCTTCGTAGGCTTCCCGTGATATCTGAACGAAAATGCTCGTGTATCTATCTAGTTCTTCAATGGACTCGGTTTCAGTGGGCTCAAGCATTAATGCTTCCTCGACAATGGGAGGGAAGTACATTGTGGGAGCATGAACGCCAAAATCTAACAGTCGTTTGGCCACATCTTTTGCTGTGACGCCCGTGTCCATCTTCAATTTTGAACAACTTATTACACACTCATGTTTCCTAAGAATTCCAGACCCGTAGGGCAAGCTGAACCCCTTGATTTCTGAGATTATATGAGCTAGATAGTTCGCGTTAAGGACACTTAGATCAGCCACCCTCTTTAAACCGT
>JAZFSF010000064.1:0-2105 GCA_036446055.1 Bathyarchaeia archaeon
CTGTCTTTCTCGGGACTCTAAAATCTATCTCTTGGACGAACCAAGTGCCTACCTCGACATCGAAGAGCGCCTTATCATGACGAAGGTTATACGGAGAATCGTTGAAGGCCGAAACGCTGTAGCCTTCGTCGTTGAACATGACGTTGGTGTCGAAGACTTCGTCGCCGATAGAGTAATGGTTTTCGATGGTGAACCTGGAGTTGAAGGTCACGCTAACAAACCCCAAGGCCTCCGAGAAGGCATGAATTCCTTTTTGAGAGACATAGGAATAACGTTCAGACGAGACCCAAACACGGGGCGACCTCGAGTAAACAAAGAAGGATCTCGACTAGACAAGTACCAGAAGGAAATTGGAGAACACTACTACGTGGCAACAACAACTTAAACACATAACCTTTTTTAGAAAAAAATTCTCTGCTTTACGTTTAACGACTCAGCCAAAAAGGAATGTTTTTCTAAACATCATCTTCCCTTTAAACATGAAATGAGTTAAACACGTGTGGTTGTAATCTTTATAATCAACCAAGAAAACTATTATTTCACTTTCTAAGGTGAGGTAGAATGTCCAGAGTAAAGATGCCCATTCTGATAATCAATCTAAAGACTTATGCACAGGGATTGGGTGAAGCGGCCTTACGTCTTGCAACAATCGCTGAAAACATTAGCAACGAATGGGGGGTCTGCATAGCCCTTGTTCCCCAATTCACAGACATCGTTACTATAACAAAGAAAGTTCACATCCCTGTTTTCGCTCAACACATCGACCCCGTTTTTCCCGGGAGTCACACTGGCCACATTCTACCCGAAGCCGTGAAGGCAACAGGGGCTGTAGGGACCTTAATCAACCACTCCGAGAGGCAGCTCTCCCTCAAAGCGATACAGGATTCTGTGGAACGAGCTAAAGACGTGGGGTTGCTATCTCTTGTTTGCGCGGACACTCCGGAGAAAACCTTCGAAGTTGCTTGCTTCAAGCCGGATTTAGTGGCCATTGAGCCACCTGAACTGATTGGAACTGGCATTCCTGTTTCTAAGGCAAAGCCCGAAATCGTGACGAGAGCCGTAAACCTTGTTAGGAATCGTGATTCCACTATCCCCGTCCTCTGTGGAGCGGGCATAAGCAAGGGTGAAGACGTGACGGCGGCCTTACGCCTCGGAGCACAAGGCGTGCTCCTTGCGAGCGGTGTGGTAAAGGCAAAGGACCAGCGAAAAGCGATATTAGATTTGGTTGAAGCATTGAAGACTAAATAATCTCTCGAGTTGAAGCCCACTGCATCCAGTAACATAACATAGTACGAAGATCGAAGACCCTTGTCTTCATCATGATTTCTCAGTTAGGGTGGAAGGTTACGCGTTAGATGTATCTGAGCTTCTAGCTATCTTGAAGCCTATTCCTTGGCAAGGTTAAGCCTCTTCGTGTACGCACGGGAATCTGTCCCAATATTTAAATAACGTAGTCGTCTTCAGCCATAAAGTAACCATACTAACGTCGGGCTAAGAATTTGACTTGCCATAGCTATCGCTTACGTTTATCGACATGGTGGGAAAAGAGTTACACAAAATAAGAACGGTCAAAGCGTACCGTTACACATCAACTACGATAACGACACTTTGATAACGCAGTCTTGGTAGTAGCTAATCGGAAGGGGCCCGTGGCCCAGTATGGATAGGGCGTTGGCCTCCGATCATTTCGTGAGGGAAAGCCAGAAATCGTGGGTTCAAATCCCACCGGGCCCGCCACAATTTTTCAGTGAATCCTTGCTAGCTTACTGGAATATGGGATCACCAAATATACAATTTGTCAGAAGTCAGACTTAATTATACCATCTGTTGACTCATAATTTGAGGTAGTTAGTTATATTCCATTGACGCATAGTAAAGAACATATCATTATACGTTTATAATGATTATTATGTGTATGTAAAACATAGAATTTATGAAGATATTAGCTTCCTTTCTGATACCTCCCATAATCTCCTTTCTGGAACCTAGGTTTTAGAGTGATATTTAGCTCGCTAGCTAAACAAGTTATTTTTTTATACCTTATCAAGGACACTTGAAAAGAAAAAACCACGGCCCGGGCATAGACTTCGCGGCGCGGCAGTCCA
>JAZFSF010000065.1:0-3376 GCA_036446055.1 Bathyarchaeia archaeon
CTCTAGCCAAACAAGATCAAACTTCTCCAAATCTTTAGCATTCTTCTCGGCTTCCTTAGGCGTCCAGTGCCCATTAACATCGAGCATAATAGGAAAACCCTTTGGCGCTGCATCTCGGGCCACAGCGACCAAATCTGTATTTACCTCATGGAGTTTTACTCCAGCAAATCCTGCATTTACCGCTCTCTCTATTTGATCTATCAGAATCTTTTCTTCTCGAAGACGTGGAAGACTCGCATAGGCCTTAATACAATCTCTGACCAACCCGCCTAATAGGTTAGCTACAGGTACACCCAGCTGTTTACCCTTTAGGTCCCAAAGAGCTAAATCAATGCCACTGAGACCACACAAAACTACGCCTTCCGTTCCATAACGATAGGCGTGCTTAAACATCTTATTCCAAAGATATTCAATTCTAGATGGGTCTTCACCAAGCAATAAGGGTGCAAGAGTATCCCTTATAGCACTCTCAACCGGCTTAACTGACAACCCCCACCAAGCCTCACCGATTCCTTGGAGCCCTTCATCTGTGGTGATGCTGACAAATATCTGTGGATATCGAGTCTTATGGATCATGGTTTCAACTTTTATAATCTTCAATCTTGGTTATCACCCATTTGCTTCTTTTTATCCTAGCAGTACAGCATTATAATAGTCGTTATGCAATTAGTTATAAGTTAACTCATTGTTGATTATTTTTTTTGATAAAATCTAGAACTTCCCTTCGACTTCTTCCTGTAATCGATCGAAGAACTCTACCATAAATCGATGTCTTTCATCAGCTATTCTCTTTCCCTCTCTCGTAAGCATTTTATCTTTGATTTTTCTTAACTTGAACATAAATTCTCTATAAGCTGTGTCTTCTCTCGTATACGGTTTCGTTATGTTAATATCAACTTCATTGTTATGTAATGTTGCACCTATTTCACCGGCAAACAAAAAAGCTCGCCCAACTCCGACAGCTCCAATTGAATCTAATTTATCAGCATCAAAAAGGATTCCCGCTTCTTTGGATTGAGGCTGTTTTTTTCCTCGAAAGCTATGACTTTCGATACAATGAACAATTTTATCTGTTTTTTCATGGTCGATACGATATTTTTCCAACAGTTCTCTAGCTATAATCGAACCTTGTTCAGCATGACAAACACTTCCAAGGGATGTATCTTGCTGATTTCTACCTATATCGTGTAAAACCGCAGCATACTTTAAAATTTCAAGATCAGCGTTTTCTTTCTTTCCAATAATCATACAGAGGTTGTGAACTCTTTTAATATGCTGCCAATCATGACTACCTTTTGCAGTTAAGAAATGTTTTCTAGCCACCTCTTCTATTTGAGAAAAAACATCCATATAAAAGAGTAAAATGTACGAAGGTAATATTTCTTTCTTGAATTAGCAACCAGCGTGACAGCACTCAATCGATTATGTTTCAACCTGAGTTAAATACCGAGTGACGGTTCTCATCCGAGGCGAGATAGTTATGCTATAGGATGATGAGACGCCAAGAGGCGACGTTAATATCTACAGCAGCATCTGTGTATGATAGAAGATTCTAATGCCAACGTATCTTGCAGCGTTATGAGGGGCATGCCAATCTCTATTGATCCATGTATGTACGCTTTTATTTATCAGTCGAACGCTGCGAGGACTTCCTCGTTAAAACGCTGGTATTGTTCGACCTCAGCCGTGATCAACCCGCCGAACATGATTTCGTCGACACCCGCATCCATGAACTCACCGATCCGCTGAATGATGTAGTCTCTCGGACCCGCGACCGTGCCAACCCCCAGTCTACGACTCGCAATAAATTTAGCGGCGGCTGTTTCATCATCTGTGACCATGATCGGCATCAGGATTGTGTGTTTGATCTCTGCTGGATCGCGACCAACTTTCTCACAGTGCCGTTCTAGCACCCCGATTTTGTGATCATAATACTCTAAGGTCATGGGTCCACGGGCCCAGCCATCGAGGTTGAAGACGTCTCCATACATCGCCAGCGTACGCAGGGTGCGGCGCTCGCCTGTGCCGCCAACAAGAATAGGAATGTGCGGTTCCTGAAAGCATCCTGGTGATAGTGGTGCATGATCCAACTGGTAGTAGTGTCCGTCGAAGTCAACTGGCCCTTTCGCTGTGAACAGGGCTCGAATCAGCGCGCATGCCTCTTCTAACCGATCGG
The DNA here is from genome assembly GCA_036446055.1 of Bathyarchaeia archaeon. Lineage (GTDB taxonomy): Archaea > Thermoproteota > Bathyarchaeia > RBG-16-48-13 > DAOVBJ01. Next base: position 2,177 of record JAZFSF010000065.1, read on the forward strand.
ACCGCTCTCGCATTGAAGGGAAATTCCAGCCATAGGCTTCATGCTCACGTTTGAACCACGCTGCGCCGATGCCTAGTGTAAAGCGCCCATGAGAAATCTGATCGACCGTCGTGGCCATTTTCGCCACCAGCGCTGGGTTACGGTAGGTATTGCCAAGCACGAGATGTCCCAGTCGTAGCCGATCGGTCATCCCAGCCGCAGCCGCGATCAGCGAAAAGGCCTCGTAAGCGGTGAGTGGTTCGTCCTCCGGTCGCCCAGGTGGCGGGAGATAGTGGTCGGCGAACCAGAGGCTGTCCCAACGTCCCGCTTCCAGCGTCTCAATAACCGTTCGAATATGATTCCACGTCGTTCGATAACAATTGACTTGTGCACCGAATTTCATACGAATTTCTTTCTGATACAGTGATAAAACTTTTGTGGCTACGCGACGTATTGTTGATCAACACACAACTAGCTTAACTAATCAATAATGTCAAGCTGTAATTCTCGAATTTTGTTATTCGTTATTGATTTTCTGATTTCATCTGAAAAGCTCTTTGCATGAATTATTAGATATGACCTGTTATGAAACTTCGATACTTCTGCTTTCATGGTTTTAGTTATCCTGAGGTTATTGTGGAGTCTAGCAACCTCAGTATAAGCTTGTGAGAGATGTTTTTCTCGTTCCTTCCATGATTGAGTATTTAGGACTATGTTGAAGATTGGGATCAGTTTTTTTGAGGATTTTAATTCTGCAAATGCTGTGCCAAACCATTTACTGTATGGAGTATATTTTTTTTCCATTAAGAAGCAGAGCTTCATAAGGTGATTTATCAGTCTTGAAGCAATTATTTTTGAGCCGAGTTCATCTCCAACATCTCCGCAGCGACCCATGAAAGGTTCTTCTTGACTGATTTGATACCATTGCAGTGAAAGGAAATGCAGCCATATGTCTGTGGGATAATAATTAAATTTGTTTCTGATTTTGTCTAGATTGAGGTCATCATGAAATATTTTACCTACGGTTATAGTCAGTAACTTATGTTCTGGAAACCGTAGCCAATCTGAGGTTTTGGCTGTGCTGTAAGGATCGAAGTTCAAATATTCTTTGAAGAACGATCTCATTGTGAAAACCTCGACGCGGTGATTGACAGGACCCTTTTTAATCTCTTCAAGAAGTTGCACATCGAATTGATCAGGCTTCCCAAAATTCGTAGGATA
>JAZFSF010000066.1:0-4756 GCA_036446055.1 Bathyarchaeia archaeon
GACGTTACACAGATACTGACCTGAATAAGAAAGTTTAAAAATTATTGTATACCGCTACGTTTCATCGTGTATGATAGGCAACTGATAATAGAATAAGATGGTTCGAAACGGTGCTTTTCTTTGAAACAAGTACGCTTCAAGTTTGTTGTTTAGAATAGTCATTCAGTGGTTAGGAGTAACGAGTGAACCACGGTGTGTAATAGCTTTCTGTAAGATGTCAAGAGTATGTTGATGAAATTTTACTTTAGGAGTATTTTGTCGTCTCTGTATCGCTCAGTACCTTCAAAACGATTGTAGGATCGCAAGCAGTATAAGGATAATTGATGTAAAATATATTCAAAACGCGAAAACGTAGGGTCCTCCAATAAGCTTTTAAATAAGATTACTGAAAAATTTCACGGGATGTTAACATTAACACAAAATATTATCGTTACCGCTGCAATCCCGTACGCGAATGCAGACCTCCATATCGGCCATCTCCGCTCGACGTATATACCCGCTGACGTTTATACTCGTTATCAAAGGCTTAAAGGTCAAAACGTAATCTACATCTGTGCGACAGATGAACATGGCACTCCAATTTCCCTTAGAGCAGAAAAAGAGGGAATCACTCCAAAAGAGATTGCTGACAAATACAACAAAACTATTCATGAGGATTTAATCAAAGTCGGCTGCTCTTTCGACAATTTTAGCAGAACCACCACACAACTTCATCACGAGCATACTCAACTATTCTTCAGGCGCCTTCTCGAGAAAAATTACATCTACAAAAATAAATACGAACAGCTGTTCTGTACAAAGTGCAAACGATTTCTCCCCGACAGATATGTTGAAGGTGTATGCCCATACTGTGGTGGTGAAAAAGCTAGAGGAGACTCTTGCGATGTGTGTGGCAGATACTTGAAGCCCACTGAATTGAAGAAACCCTATTGTGTGACGTGTGGCACTACGCCTGAAATTCGAAAAACAGAACACTGGTTCTTTAAACTAAGTGAGTTTCAGGGTTTTCTTAAGGAATGGCTTGAAGAAAACAAGGACTTCCCAGCCAACGTTAGAAATTACGCTTTAGAATGGATCCGTGAGGGCCTCAGGGACTGGTGTATCACCCGAGATCTGAACTGGGGTGTCCCCGTTCCCATAGAAGACTCAAAGGGAAAGGTGATTTATGTCTGGTTTGATGCGCCAATCGGCTACATTTCATCCTCCATAGAATGGGCAAATCGTGTAGGAGACCCTGAAAAATGGATGTCTTTTTGGCAAAAGGAGGACAGCAAAATTGTACACTTCATTGGTAAAGACATAATCTATCACCACGCCATCTTTTGGCCAGCTATGCTAAAAGGCCTCGGCGATTACACGTTACCCCACAAAATAATCGCTGGCGAGTATCTCACCCTTGAAGGAAAGAAGATGTCAAAGAGTAGAGAGTGGGTCATTGGAGTTAATGATTATCTGGAGAAGTTTGAGCCCGACCCCCTTCGATACTATTTGATTGCAGTCACACCCCTCACCAAGGATGCGGATTTTTCGTGGACAGAATTCATTCGAAAAAACAATGATGAACTCGCAGATATCCTGGGGAACTTTATTCACCGAACCTTAACCTTCACCTATCGATTCTTCGATAAACGAATCCCAAATGCGGAAGAACTTGATGAAGTTGATAAGAGAATTCTTGAGACCATTACAAACGTGAAGCATGAAGTCGAAGCGTTTCTGGAAAAACAGGAGTTTCATCGAGCCATTCGAACGATCATGGGGCTGGCAGCTACGGGTAACAGGTACTTTAATGGGCAGGAGCCGTGGAAAACCGTGAAAGAGGACCCAAAGAAGGCAGCCAACACGTTGTATATCTCAAATCAAATTGTAAAAGCATTAACCATCCTTTTAGAACCCTTCCTCCCCTTCACAGCTGAAAAGATGTGGGCTCTCCTCAATCTTCCAGGAAGTATTCATGAACAAAAATGGGGAGAAATCGATGTTACCCTAGCTTCAAACCATGTGATAAATAAGCCTGAGCCCCTATTCCGAAAGATTGACTCGATTACATAACTGCGTTAAAGGGTTTAAGATTTCTAAAATTCAAAAAATAAAGGGTGACCACGGTTTCCTCAAGTTCATAGACTTTGAGGTCGTGGTATGACTTCGTTCTGGCTCAACCATTTCCTCAATGGCATCGATTTCGTTCAGCAAAACCACTAAGGAAGTAAACTAAGATATAGACTCCGCGTCCGCTTCAAGCAGGTACTCAGTCGTGTATCTACATAGCCCCAACAGATCGTCTCTTTTTTTCCCATAATTCCGCTACCAACAAATCTCGAACGGCCAAACGGATTGCTTCGGCTCTATTAGGATAATAGTTTTCGCCAACCAGTTCATCCAAATCTTTGATGTATAGTTCAGGTAGGTGAATCGTTATTAGTTTCAAACAACCGCCTCTATTAATTACACATAAAGGACTATACAGAACATATGCTTGCGTATTTATATCTAAATACGATTTATATACGAATGTTCCATTCACTTATATACTATAGGTATTGTTCTTAGCGATACAGTGAATAATTCACCGTTTAAAAACACCGTTATTTATATCCTCCTATCAATCTTACAAGCTTTATTATTATAAATAAGTTTGAAGAATAAATTGTAGTAGCCACAATTTGAGGAGTTACGATAAGCTACATGACGGCAAAGCACGCGTATGTAGAAAACTATGGTTGCACAGCAAACAAGTTTGACCTCGAGATAATACTTGCCAGCCTGAAACAAACGGGATACGAAGTGACAAACGACTCGAAAACGGCAGATCTTATCCTAGTTAACACCTGTGGAGTCAAGAAGCCAACGGAGGACCGCGTATTAGCGAAGCTACGATTTTTCAGTAAACTCAAAAAACCCCTCATAATTACCGGATGCCTGCCTAAAATCAACATGGATGCAATACTTAAAGCGGTGCCCAACTTCTCCGCGATGCTCAATCCTCAAAGCCTTGATAAGATAACTTTAGCCATAAAATCTACCGAGAACGGAGAGAAAAACATAATCTTCGAGTCCGATAAACCCATCATCAAACTGAAACAACCCAAGGTCAGATTCAATCCGGTCGTCGAGATAATATCGATTTCTGAGGGATGCACAGGAGCATGTACTTATTGTTGTGTCAAGTTCGCTCGAGGAACTTTACGATCGTATCCAAGAGAGACGATTATTGAAAGAGTCAGCAAAGCGGTTTCAGAAGGCGTGAAAGAGATTTGGGTGACCTCCCAAGACAGCGGAGCTTATGGACGAGACATCGGAACCAATCTCGCGGAATTGCTACGAGAATGCTGTAAGGTTGAGGGAAAATTTCGAATCAGAGTAGGCATGATGAATCCCAACCACGTACTATCGATGCTTCCAGAACTCATACACGCTTATCAAGAGGAAAAAATCTTCAAGTTTCTACATCTGCCCGTTCAAAGCGGAGATAACAAGACACTGAAACGGATGAACAGATACTACACCGTGAGTGAATTCAAAAATATCGTTCACTCATTTAAAGAAGAAATACCTGAAGTAACCCTTTCTACAGACGTCATCTGCGGATTTCCAGGCGAAAGTCAAGAAGATTTTGAAGAGACTCTTCATCTTATTGAAGAGGTTCAACCAGATATCGTGAACATATCAAAATTCTTCTCACGACCCAAAACGCTTGCAGAAAGAATGGAGCAGCTTGATGCCAGAGACGTAAAGAATCGAAGTCGAAGGCTAACAAGGCTGGTTGATGCCGTGTTGGTGAGGCGAAATAGAGGCTGGTTGAATTGGGAGGGAGAAATATTAGTCGACGAGAAGGGTAAAGGAAACTCATTGATGGGTAGAAACTTCGCGTATAAGCCGATTGTTATCCACACTAAAGAACCTGCTTTAGGAAGATTCATCCGCGTCAAGGTGATTAATACGTTTAGAACGTATTTGGAAGGAGAAGTCGTCAACGACCTTGGCGAGTTTGCTAGCTCCTCTGGGTCTCTCGATGGTTAATCACGCCAGTCTCCTTTGTTTTTATCATTATCGCCGTTTGAACCTTCCTTTTCAGGGGAATCGCGTATCTTTTAGAGGAGGCGTTCTGAGTTCCACAGATGACGTCATGAGCTTTAGAACACACTTTGTTGTCTAGATCTATAGGGTTTATAAACAAAAAACTGTTGTAAAGCAGTTTTGATGATTAGTCAGCCACATTATATTATGCGTATCCACCGTGTTCCTTTGATTCATAAAAGGAATGTCAAGTATCGATGCTTTGCTGTGGAGGAGATTACGGTTACGCGAGTGTTCAAGACGATGAAATGATGTTCTCAGCGCATACGAACCTGTTAAAAGACCTCATGGAGGGTCTTAGCCCCAAAGATATTGGAGCTATATCCCCCGATTTTTAGTGATGCCGAAGACATAGGCTTTCTAAGAGTTACATTACGATTGTCAGGTTGATGGTAATGAAGAAAGCGGGCGGTACAATAATAAAAGATTATGCAGAGAGCGAATGGAAGCACGTGCTTGTGTATAGTTGTAGTGCTCCACGCCAATCGAGCCGTTGACCAAAAGAGTTTTTGGACGTTTATGAAGGGAACTTTTAAAAACTAGACTGTCTTAAGGTTGAGTGCCATGCAAAAACAAGAGAACCTCAAAAAAACGAGGTTATACTTAATCGTTTTTCTATCCTTTTTTCTCCTCCTAGCGCCAGTCCTCAGCTCCGTCCCTTCAGCATATGCTAATATCG
>JAZFSF010000067.1:0-6472 GCA_036446055.1 Bathyarchaeia archaeon
GATGTGCTTAATTGCTTATATGGTAAGGTGCTAGATAGTTTTTTTTAAAGGACAATCATTTCACGTGTAAATTTATCGAGCCTCTCAAAGCCTTTCTCTGTTATTAATATGGTTAAGGCAATCCCACTAGAGACTAATCAATGATCAAAACCACTGCAATCTTGCTTCTTGATGGCTCCTGGACCCGAGTCAATAGCGAAGACCATGCCTGGAATTGCCTTCATCATGTTATTTTCTTGGACTAGAGGAATTTCATGACCTCCACTTAAGCCAACACCATGTCCCAGCCTTCTCGTTGATTGAAAATTCGGTATGACTTTTCTCAATCCTTCTCGTATGGACTCTTTGAAGGTTATACCAAGTTGCTACATTGGCTGGTCTTTGGACTGAGATGAATATTGGAGTGATTAGAAGTAAAATAAATGCAAATAGTAGGAATTGATGTCTAGTGCACTTCATAACTAGATAATATTTTGTTTTTCCTGTAATTAAGCGTTTAAGTTCCACGCGCGCTTTTTAAGATAAGTTATCTTGAGTTTCAGAAAGATGGTTAGCCAACATAGATTTTGATGTTCTACCACAGAAAGCACATTACACCTTATTTCCACACGTGGAAATTTCCCTTCCTCCTAAAATAAACTGATATAGCACCTCACTGAATACATAAATAACGTAGACTTGCGAAAATAAATTCAAATTTTAGGGTGAGTGATTATGAACGAACTCGATAAACAACTTGGAGATACAGCTTCTTTACTTGAGATTGATGTTTTTGGAACTGCAGATCTTACAAAAGTAAAAGACTTCGTTCGAATACAAGGCGGAGAAAACATCAGCAATTACCCTAAAGCCATATCAATCGGAATCAGATTAATAGATGGTATAGTCAACGAACTATATCGTCATGAGGAACTTACCCCCATATACACATACAAAGCTCTCTACAATACAACTAACGCAAAATTAGATAAAACAGCTCATTCCATCGCCAGATTCATTCAAAAAGCAGGCTTTAAAGCATATCCAATACCTGCCTCACAAATCGTTAAACCACGGAAACTAGAAGGAGCCATTTCTCATAAGTTAGTGGCTAATCTAGCTGGTTTAGGATGGATTGGGAAAAGTTGCTTACTCATATCGCCTGGTTATGGACCTAGAATACGATACGCGACGGTATTAACGAATGCACCATTAACCACTGGAGATCCGATAGACAATCGGTGTGGTGATTGTAGAGAATGCGTTGATATTTGTCCAGTTAAAGCCTTCACAGGCGTGCCCTTTAATCCCAAAGAACCTAGATCTGTGAGGTTTAAAGCTCATTCATGCAAAAATTATACTGATAAAAGAGAGAAGACTTTTGGAGAAGGAATTTGTGGACTTTGTGTTTATGCCTGTCCATACGGTAAAAATAAATAATTTAAGTTGTTTATGGGAATAGCGTACTAGCTAACTAGGTCAGATGGATAAAAGCATTAGCATGTAGATAATTACTTAGCAGTGTAGCATCGTTATCGAGAACCTGACTTATTTGAGGTATAGCACGCGCTATTTGTATGAGTTAACAGATGCTTTTTTAATTCGCTCCTCATAGTCAAAGTCCTTGTTAATCGACATCATATAAAATCAAGGATTCATCTATTATAGGCATTACATAACAACTTTGATGAATAAATCCCTACATATCATTCTATTGCGCGTGTGCTAATACGAAAGATGATACCACTATTTTCTTAAAATGACATCAACTCAGAGGTCCTAAAGGTTGATAAGTGTTTTAAATGTGAGTTTACTCAGAAGAAATGGATAACAAATAGGATTATGGTGACGTGGATGACACAACCCGATTTAAGTATGACGATAGCTGGCATAAAACATGATCCAGCTATATGGATAGGAGCGGGACCATGCACAGCTAGGCTCTCCACCATGAAGAGGTGTATAAAAGCGGGTGCTGGCGCGGTTGACACGAAGAGAACTGCGCTCCCAGGATTGGAGAGAACTCGGCAAGGATCACATACAAGGCCTATTCGAAAACCGGGGAGGACACAATCCCCATATCGGTGGCTCTATGTCCAGAATACGAGAACTAGCAGCAAATTCGGGTATACAGGGCCCCTTTTCTACTCGCTTCAACACTGTGAACCAAACTTCCTCCATTTCGATACGGCTCAAAACCTCATAAGTGGTATGAAGGCCTGGAGGTCAGATGTCCCAGTCTACCAAAACTCCTGTGCTAGCAAGTATATGCCAGGTGACAACGTGGATGACTGGATTAAAATAGGAAGAGCCGGTCAGGAGTCCGGCGCAGACGCATACGTCATGGACTTTTGGGTTTCTGGGCACTCACCCATGGATTCTAATGTTGATAAGTGGGCAGACAGGATATTCAAACCGGTGGTGGAAGCCCTCGATATACCTGTATTTTACAAAATGTTGCCATCCTTTGATTACAATCATATACGTGAGTTGTGTAAGGCTCTGGAGAAGGCGGGTGTTCAAGCTCTCCAACCCACCGAGGGACCGGTTCTACTGCCACCCTGCGACATAGAGAACGAAGGCAAACCCGCCTTCAAAATAACTGAAAAACATAGTGCACGCACACTGGTGTGTGGACCATGGCTCAAATGGATAGCCAACACAATGGTTTACTTGGCATCAGAAAGTGTTAAGATTCCTGTGATGGGGATTGGGGGGATCATGGATGCCAGAGACGCGATAGAGAGGATAATGTATGGAGCCTCTGCTATCGGACTCTGTACAGCTCCCTTGATAAAGGGTTATAGAGTAATCCAGGAGATTAAGGATGGGATCGCCAAATTCATGAAGGACCATCATTACGACTGCATTGAGGACTTCAGAGGTATTGCCAAGAAACACGTGGTATGGGACATGTATACAGAAATGGAGTTGGTTCCATGTGCACCAGATATCAACCCTTCACTTTGTGATGGGTGTGGTATATGTGTATTACCGGTTCATTGCGATGCGATGAGAGTGGAAGATGGTGTTGCTGTGTGTGAAGTAGATGAGTGTACGGGCTGCGGTGTCTGTGCACAGCTATGCCCTCAAAAAGCCATAAAGATTAAAGAACAGTGACTTCAAACTTTAAGCGCGCGCTATTAACGATGGAGTTCTATGGCTTTATGTGGAGGTTCTTGTAATTTCAGTTAAGCTTTTTAGAAATATCCATTATCTCCATATTCTACGAAAAATTCAGCTTTATATATATACAAAAAAAATATGATACAACATTTAATGGTTATCTTTAAGACCATAGGAGTGACAATGGAATGAAGACGACCCCTCTATACGATTTTCATAAGGCAAAGGGTCATCTGACTGAATATGCTGGTTTTGAGATGCCGGTGTGGTACAGTGGACCTGTTGAGGAACATCTAGCCGTGAGGAAGGCTTGTGGAATCTTCGACATCTCTCATATGGGACGGTTAATCATAACTGGGACGGATGCGGCCGCCTTCTTAGACTATATCCTGACGAATAGCTGCACCGACTTGGAGTCCTTGGTGGCGCGGCAAGCCTTCCTGTGTAACTCCTCAGGCGGGATAATTGACGACATTTTGATGTTCAGGTTGGAAAAGGAGAGGTTTATGCTCATAGTAAACGCCGTCAATACAAGGAAGGACGTGAAGTGGATGGAAAAAAACGTGGCAGACTTTGATGTGGAAATCGAAGACGTAACAAGCGATGTACCGATGATTGCCATCCAGGGCCCAAAAGCACTTCAAATCCTACAGACACTCTCCGAGACTAACCTCTCGGCGCTTAGACGCTTTCATGCGGCTTGGATTCCGCTTTCTAATAGGGTGGTATTGGTTTCGAGGACAGGTTATACAGGGGAAGACGGCATGGAATTATATGTATTCCAGGGAAAAGAAGCAGGAGCGGTTGTGAGAACGTTGTGGGATGGGATCTTGGAAGCTGGGAAGGGGCTTGGGATCGAGCCCTGTGGATTGGCATCTAGAGACTCCCTTAGGTTAGAGGCGGGGCTGTGTTTGAACGGAAGCGAATTAAATGAGGAAACCACACCCATAGAGGCGGAGTTGAAATACGGAGTAAATCTCGATGGGCGACGTTTCGTCGGGAAAGAAGCGTTGTCGAGGCAGTTAGAGAAGGGATTAGATAGAGTTAGAGTCGGATTTAAAATGCTTGGGCGAGGAGTGCCTAGAAAGGGCATGGAGATCGTGGTGGATGGTAAGCGAGTTGGGCTTTTAACCAGCGGGACCTTCTCACCACTCCTTAGAATAGGTATCGGGATGGGGTATATCCCTCCAGAGTACAGTGATGCGGGTACAGAGATTAGCGTGATGATTAGGGGGCGGCTGATAGGGGCGGAAATCGTTAAATTGCCCTTCTACGATGAAGGGAGATACGGCTGGAGGAGAGAGAAAAAATGAGTGAGGATAAATACAAAATTCCCGGTAACCTCCACTATACTAAGGACCATGAGTGGGTCTTCATCGAGGGCTCAGACAGAGTCAGAATCGGGATCACCGACTACGCCCACAAGAGCCTCCACGAGATTGTCTTCATAGAAGCACCCGAGGAGGGAAGTCTCATCAAGCGTATGGAACCTATTGGAACCGCTGAGTCGGTTAAGGCCGTCTCAGAGATCTACAGCCCTGTCTCGGGTCGTGTGGTCGCCGTGAACCGGGATCTGGAGATGGAGCCTGAGCTAGTCAACCAAGATCCTTATGGGAAGGGGTGGATCGTCGTCATCAAGCCATCAGATCTTGAAGGAGAGGTAAAGAAGCTTCTTACGCCAACGCAATACTCTGAACATATAAAAACGCTCTTACGCAAACGAGGCTAACTAGTCGCGTATGCTTATGTGTCTAAAGAATAAGGTTTTACAACGGTAAAGAGCGTATTCCATTACTGTCCTATAAGTGCGTGTCTCGAATGACAGGAGATGGGTTACGGCCGACACGCCAGCCTTCTACAACTAAAACCCGACCCATGTTCTTTCTTTATAGGTAAGGATTCTACAAACTTTTTTCTTCGTAATGCGCGCGGATACCAGGAAACAAAACCGTGTTCAACCTTATCCTAAAGTAACACTGCAATAGGGGCAATTCTTGAAGTCCGGTTCCATATCTTTACCACATGAGGGACAGACCCGTACATTCGAACCTAAAATCTTAACGGGCATCTTTGCCTTGAAGTTTTGTATTAGGGATCTCGCTTTTCCTTGGTAGGTTGCCTTGATTACTGTTCCGCCGTCTTCTACCTCTATTAACTCAAAAGACACGGTTCCCACTTGGCCGTCTTTCAGTCTATAGAGTCTAGGCGAAACATCTTGGTCGACGACGAAATTTTGAAGCGTCCTACGGGTAAGGAATGACAGCCGGCTCTTCGAACTTTTTACTGCTGCTCTGTCCCGCCAATCATCGGTTTCATTGACGATGGCGTCGTAGGCCTCCTGTATCTCATAGGTTACATACCAAGAATCCGATTCGGTGGTCGGTTGAGATGAACCCCCTTGACCTCTGAAAAGCGCACACATAGTGTTTCATAACAGGTATTCTCCTATTTTAAACTTTCATCCAAAAAACACGAATAAAAACTGAAATTAGTACGGGCACCATCGCATATTCAGCTCCGAACAGAATTTCCTCACTCTAAAAACTTCTCCAAAATCTCTATTTCTTCTTTTATTGTTGGCAGAAACTTTCGTGCTCTATGCCGTAACGTATAAACGAATGCAGAACCCTGCCGTAATTTCAGATAATTATCAATTTCCTGCTTTTCTCTTTGAGTAAGTATTCGTTCGTGCAACATTATAGTCTCCAAGCATTATATTACTAGAATAGAAAGATTTTTAAACGTATCTTACTAATATAGTAATGTAATGACTTGTGAAAAGGTAGAAAATCTTAAAGCATAAATAAGAACGTTTTTGGTGAAGCTTTTTCGTAAAAAGATTCAGATGGGTTACGGCCGACACGCCAGCCTCCTATAACTAAAATCTGATTTTTTTGATGGGTAAACCGATTACGGGAAACATGAAGATTGGTTACTTCTCAAAGATTAATTAAATAACTATACCTTAGGCTATAATCATTATTTATCTCTCAAAAAAGTTACTAAAGTTTTTAGCTTGAGTAAGTAAGTTAAATCTTTTTTGGATAATTTCACGAAATTGTCGTTTTATAGATAAAATTTCTGTATCAGATTTTTCATTCAATTTAATTATTTTATTTTCTAGCTCTTTATATTGTCTAAATGTAAATTCTTTAGGTATTATTTCATTTATACCCGGATATTCAAAGCATAAAGGTATTAATCCGCAACTCATCGCTTCTAATAATGAAACACAACAACCTTCATCCATACTATTATGTATGAAAATGTCATGTTCGTGATAAAATTTAGGTAAATCAACATAGTTATGGAGTTTAGCTTGTAGTGTAAACTTTTTTATGGTTTGTTCTAATATTCTTTTGCTTTC
>JAZFSF010000068.1:0-5724 GCA_036446055.1 Bathyarchaeia archaeon
AACCATCAATCGAAGGTTACGTAGACTGGTTTACCTAGTGTTTACAGGACATTGAAATCGTTTCCTTGAATCCGTTGTTTCCCTTTATCCGACTCAGCGCAAACTAGCATCTTTTCTGAAAAGAAATGACAGCTTTTGATCCTTTTTCAAATCATAAGAGGAAGCTGGTGAGAAAGTAATTCTTATCTTGCTTTTTCACCGCTAATCATAGGAGTTAGGGATGAAAACCGCCTAGATATTGGAGCCAGTTATACCTTAAACCAAAATAAGGCATTAGTTAAGATGATGTCTAGTTAGTTTCCGTCTGGGAACATGCTTAATAACAATGGTGAATCGTGGCTAGCTAACGATATCGTTCCATTTTTTGTAGCTCTCGCTCTTTTTTGGTTCGTATGCGCCAGTAACTATTTCTACAACTTATCCAGTATAAAGTGGATACTATAAAGTATGTGCGTGATTTTATGAGTGGAAAAAAGCAGTATCCCTACACTCTCTCATCAGTACTTCTGGATTCTTTGATAAGTGCGGGAACTCCGTACGTGTTTGGAGTTGCAGGCTCAGCTGAAAGAGACCTATACGATCATCTAGCTCGTGACGAATACAAAGATCAGATAACTTTTATTCAAGGAAATTCTGAATATCCTGCAGCGAGAATGAGCCTGGGATATGCAAGAGCGGCTGAAAAAGTAGCCCCTCTCATTATGCACGTTCAGCTTGGTCCCGCGAATGCTGCTCTGGCATTACTCGACGCGAATACCTCGAAAATTCCTATGTTTGTCTTCACAGTTGGACATATATCAACAGCGAATGATTATAGAGAAGTTTTATATGGCTATTATCGAACCCCCGAACTTCTCCGAGAATACTGTAAACACGTGTATCGAATTGGTGACGGAGCTAACGCTGATAAAATTATCCCGAGAGCTTTGCGGTTGGCTAGTACACCTCCTGCAGGACCAGTCTTTTTATCGGTTGCCCAAGACGTGGTCGAAGCTCCCCTCAACAAAAAAACCCTCAAGAAGACACAATATTATCCACCGTCTGCACCCGAAGACGCGGTACACGATGTGACTGCCGCCCTAAAAAACGCTGAAAAACCTGTCATCATCACTCAGAAAACAAAAAATAAAGAAAGCATATCTTCCTTAGTAGAAGTAGCCGAAAAACTGGGAGCAGCAGTTTTCGAGATGAGACCATGTTACATGAACTTTCCCTATTCACACCCGCTTCACCAAGGATTCCTCGGCGACGATGCCTCTATGATGAGGCAATACCTGAAGTCAAGTGATGTTGTCCTTACACTTGACTGCTTCTATGCGCCTGACATTGATTCTGCTCTTCACATTCAAGTGTCAGATAATCCCTTAGCATTTAATGAGAACGCTGACAAGAAAATCTTCTCCACCACAGAGTCTTTTTTGAAGGCCGTCCTACGAAAGCTTGGTGACACACCCAACAACACTAATCGAATCGATTACCTCCGCTCAAGGCATGATACCATGAGAAACAAGTGGTTGGACTTGTTAAAAGAAAAGTATAACGATGATACCCCATCACCACAGAGAATATGGTCCGAGATAAACCAAGTATTCAACCACGGCAAGGATTATGTCGTCTATTTTGCCCCTGCTTTTACTCAGAGATTGTCAGTACATCGATATTTGGAAAGAGATACCCCTGGATGCTACTACAGCGCGTTGTCAGCCGCTATGGGGTCGGCTGGAGAAGCCATCGGTATCCAGCTTGCGGAGCAACGCAGAGTCCTGTGCGTCTTAGGAGATTTCGACGCCCATGTATCTCAGCTACCAACACTTCTGTGGACCTGCGCCCACCACAACATCCCGATTGTATGGATCGTATTGGATAACGCAACTGGCGCCACGGTGAAGGGGGCATTTTGGAGGTATGGTAAATACATGCGAGATAAGAGAACGTTTGTAGGCGTGGAGCTTGACGAGCCTCGAACTGACTGGGTTAAGATAGCTGAAGCAAACAGTGTTACGGCTCTTCAGTGCGAACATAGCAGCGATTTGAGATCATGCCTCGAAAAAGCTGTGAGTACAGTAAAACCAGTGCTATTATCGGTCAAAACTCAGGCTTTTGAGAAACCACCAGAAGGATATTGAGCGAACTAGCTTCAAACACATGTCTCATTATGTCTTCGTGCACGCTTAGAATAATAAGTTGGTTAAACATCAATGTAGTCAAATCACGAGAACAGCACCGATCCCTATAACAATCGTCAAAATCCAATAGAACCCAGATCATGTTTAACATACCCACTAGCTAGCTCTAGTTATCAAACATAAACTATAGAAAAAGTGGAAAATAAAATGTCGAGCTAGCTTATTTTAGAGTAATTATATGGTGGGCTAGGATAGCTTCACGTTCCCGTCGAGAACACGTATCTTTTGCTTATTTATCTCGCCATCTCTTCAGCGTTGGGATGACCTTTTCAGCCATCTGCTTTGCTTGATCTTCTGATATTCCCTTCCCTTTGGCTATCATTATGTTCTTCTCAATTTTCTGCATCAAGGTAATGCCTTCATCCGTGAATTGTCCTTCGTTAAAACAAAACATGCAATATTCCTTACTTTTACTACCCTTGCGATTTGTACCAAAATCTCCATCTTGCTTCATTGGCATCCCACAACTCTGACAAATCACTGTTTTTGATTTTTTCAAGATGATTCCCCCCTCTTAATCTTACAAAAGAAAAATTATTAAAAATTTTTCGATTCACCCTATTTTTCGCAATATATCCTAAAAACAATATCTGAGTGAGAAAAATAGTGTGGACCAATACAAAGAGTTAAAATTTTTAGGAACTAAACTAATTAAAGAGCTATCGAAGGGTTGTAAAAAGTATGATTGGAAATCTTGAAATTGAACCGTTTGAAAACTGTCCCTCATTGGATGGATACCACTGCCAGACCAACTCTTTAGCGAAAATATTCTATTCTTATGGTCACCCTTTATCCGAAGACATGATTCTCGGCCTCGGTGCAGGAATGGGCTTTATCTACTGGAAGATGAAAATGGAGGCAGGAACCTTCGTTTTCATTGGTGGACGAGGAAACAACAAAAATTTCTTCAATGATCTGGGCAAAAGAATCGGTGTTAAAATAAGAGCCGTATCCACTTCAAGCACTAAGAAAGCTAAGGCTTCGCTTTTAGAGAAACTTGTCAAAGACGAGCCTGTCATGGTGTTTGGTGACATGGGTTTCCTTCCATGGTTTGATCTCCCTGAAGATTATCATTTTGGTGGGCACACGTTTGTTATTTGTGGTTTTGATGGGAAGGACACTGTTCTAGCTTCGGACATGGATCAGAAGGCAACAGGTCTGAAAAAAGGATTCTATCATCCGATTACCCTGGACAGATTACAAAAAGCACGTGGGTCAACCTACAAACCCTTTCCACCCAAGAACACATATCTCGAATTTGACTTCGAAAAATTCCATGACCCCAAAGCGGACGATTTCTTGGCCTCCATAAAACAAACAGTTGAATCTCAACTCAATCCCCCGATTAGAAACCTCGGTGTAAAAGGATTAAGACACACTAGTAAAGAAATCTTGAAGTGGCCAAACATGTTTAAGGATCGGGATCTGAGAATGAATTTGTTCAGTCTTTATATTTTCATCGAAATCGGCGGTACCGGTGGCGGCTGTTTCCGTTACATGTATTCAAGGTTTCTAAAAGAAGCGATGGAACTGACAGGAAATAAGGTCATGGGAGACTCTTCAGAAATATTACATTTAGCGGGTGAGAAATTCACGGAAATAGGATTATTGTTCAAAGATGCCGAAACTATGGGTAACATAGACGAAAAAATCGAGATCGCATCTCAAAAATTCGAGGAATTAGCGAGAATAGAGGAAAAAGCATATCGTCTTCTCAAGGAGAATACCTATAGCTAGCTACTAGGTGACAGAAAGAAGCTCTACACTAGAATCCCCACAAGTGAGTTAGATGTAACAGATTTAATAAAAAAAGGGAAGAAATTGTTAGCTAGCTAGTCTTCGCGGTGAGACGGAAACATTGGAGGTCTTTATCGGGAGCGCGGGATAGACATGCATTATCGGATACACAACCAGATTTTTTCGTGTCCCCCGATTTCCATCGGTTCACTAAGTCGGGTTCTCGAATGAGGGGGCGACAGAGGCCAATATAATCCGCGATGTTGTCTCGGATAATTTGTGTCGCGACATCATATGACTTAATTCCGCCGGTCAAGATAATGGGAGTCTGCACGATGTGCTTGAGAATCTGGGCTATTTCGCGGTAATAGGCTTCATCTTTAACTGTCCGTATCGCAGAGCGATTGGGATCACCTAATATCCGTAATCCCCAACCCGTCCCACCACTGAGTTCGATTGCATCTATGCCTGCAGCCGCATACACCGAAGCCGCTTCGAGAGCCTCATCTGTCGAGAGACCGTCTTCAAGAAAATCGGTGACATTCATCTTAATCATAATGGGATAATCTGCACCAACCTCGTTCCGCACAGCATTGTAAGCATCAACGACGATGCGCGCACGATTTTTAATGCTTCCCCCATACGCATCGGTCCGTTTATTATAGAAGGGAGATAGAAATTCACTGAATAGATAGCCGTGAGCGCCATGGATTTGGATACCATCAAACCCCGCATCTTGAGCGCGACGTGCGGCTCGCCGAAAAGCATCAACCACCCGATCAATATCGTCATACGTCATCGCACGGCAGCCGTTAAATGATGCTCTTTTGCCTTCCGTTGCTGGGATAGCTGAAGGTGCCATCGGCTCCACACCTGTGAGCCCTGAATTACTACTGGCACCACCGTGACTAATCTGCACAACAATTCTACCACCTACATCATGTACCGCGTTGACCATTTTGGTGAGTCCCGGCACTAACGTATCACGATAAATACCCAGTTGTCGTGGCGAGGCTTGCCCATCTGGAAGAACGTAGGCGTGCCCTGACACGATTAATCCGACTCCACCTTTTGCCAAGTCCACCACGTGTCTGATAAGTTTCGAAGTGACGCCTCCATCTTCACGGGCCATGCGTGTCCCCGTTGCAGAACGAACAAAACGATTAGTCAATGACATGTTGTTAATCGAGGTGACATCAAATAGATTTGCCAATTTTTTTTAACTCCCTTATTCTTCGATGTGTTTTAACTCGCTTAAATAAATGGTTGTCATAAATCAAATAAATATCAAACTTCTCGTTGCAATCACAAAACAGTCTAACGAATAAAGGATAATCATAACGACAATTTTAGTTACGAAGGTCACCGACTATATCGGTACAGAGATTATTCAACTCTTAAACAAGAATTGGGAGAAACTCCTTTTTTGACAGTAACCTCTCAACCCCGCTTGCTAGTTATTTAGCTTTATTTACGAAAAATTGTGGTGGGCCGGGAGAGATTTGAACTCTCGACCGCACGGTTTCTCCATCCTACTGAGGATTTATCAGCCGTGTGCTCCACCAAACTGAGCTACCAGCCCTTCTATTGTGCAATACACAACTTTTATTTAAAAATTTTAATGTCGTTCACCTGAACTACATATTGAAGACGGTTTCTTATGTTTCTTCTAGAACCCTTTAGCTTGTTAAGATATAAAGTCTGCAGGTTATCGCTTGGGATGAATCCAGTTCTAATACTACTGCTGTCAACTGCGCCTCTTCTTTCTCTGTTTGTTAACGTTGTCATCCGCGTCACGTCA
>JAZFSF010000069.1:0-8907 GCA_036446055.1 Bathyarchaeia archaeon
TCGAGAATACCCTGGGTTTCCACTCCACCCCCAAGGAGGTTATCCAAGGACTTGCAGCCAGTCGTCAACCTCGCGATATTCTTACGATGAAAGAGGAGTTCTTCAGCCGTTTGAAAACTTATGTTAAGCATCTTCCGTGCACTCTTCGAGAACTCTTTCGCCCGCTCCTCGCTGAGTCCAACTGTCTCAGCAAGTTCTCTACTAGAGGCAACCGCAAGGGATTCGAGGGTGCGGTACCCTGCAACATGAAGTTTCTGAGCCGTCGCTGGACCCATTCCAGGGACATCTTCTATTTTGTTTACTGCCTCTGCCAAGGCTCTCCCCTGTTAAAAGTAGTAAGTGAATACTTTCAATTGCTGTGGCTTTGGTGTGATAAAAAGCTTCGTGTCCTGCAATCGAGTCGGCGTACGGGGTAGATTCGAAGAGGTCAACGTCGCCTTTGCTTTCTCCCACTTTGTCGAGCCGCAATCAAACCCACCTTTTGTCCTGGAGGAGCATTTCTTGAAACCGTCGTTGGCTTCAGGGACTGGGTTTTGTGTGCGCCACCGCCGTGAGGGTGTGATGCTGCATTCATGGCTACGCCTTTGCTACGGGGATAAATACGGCCCTTTGCCTTCAACCATGCTGATCGTTTCCCTGCTTTAGCAAAAGGCTTGCCAGTTCTGCCTGAACCTGAGATGACACCGATTGTAGCACGGCACTTGGGATTCAGGTAAACCGATTTTTTGGAAGGAAGTCTTACTTGGACACCTTCTGGGGTTTGTGCCACCACGGTGGCAAAGGTTCCAGAGGCCTTTGCAATTTTTCCTCCGTCTCCGGGAGACAGTTCAAGATTGCAGACATAGGTTCCGGAGGGAATCTCGCTCAGCGGCAGAAAGTTGCCCGCGGTGATGGAGGCTTTTTCTCCAAATTGAAGTTCCTGTCCAACGAATACACCTTCGGGGGCCACTAAGTGAAAAATTCCTCGTTCCGCCCTTGCTTTGAGTAAGGGGGATCCACGACCGGGTTCATGAAGTAGCTCTTCTATAATAGCAAGCTTCGGTTCATCCCCTTTGGTCGTACTTAGTGGTACGTACCGGCTTGGAGCCACCCGTTTATGGGTAGTAGCTTTGAATGTGGAGCTGCCTCGGCCCCGTCGTTGT
This sequence comes from Bathyarchaeia archaeon, assembly GCA_036446055.1. Classification (GTDB taxonomy): domain Archaea; phylum Thermoproteota; class Bathyarchaeia; order RBG-16-48-13; genus DAOVBJ01. The sequence continues at coordinate 1,143 of JAZFSF010000069.1, forward strand.
ACTCGAATATTTTTCCCCATGCGTTTATATCTCCTTTAATGTAGAAAATTAAAATATACCGAGTTTAATGGCAAGGTCTGATGCCTGGTACTCAGGTGTAAGTTTCACAAAGGCCTTTTTCTGGCCCTTCTGCGTTATTAGTGTGTTGACACGGGCTACCTTTGCTTCATATAATTCTTCGAAGGCCCGTTTTATCACGTGTTTGTTGGCCTTTAAGGATACGATGAAGGTTAATTTGTTTTCTGTTTCGATGAGTCCTACCGCGCCTTCTGTCATTAACGGATACAAAATCACGTCTTCGCTTTTCATTACGTTTTTCCCTTTCCTGTTAAACTAATATTTCGTCAAGTTTCTTGAAGGCTGAAGTCGACCAGATCGTCAATCTACCAAGGCTGGTTCCCGGAGCTAGCACTTCTGCGCTGAGGTTACTGACTGAAATCACGTCGATACCTAAAAAGTTGTTCACTGCTTTCGTTATACCCCGGTCTTCGTCGATGACAAAGAGAGGTCCGACGCCATGGCGTCTTTTTCGACCTCGCATCTTGCCCTTCCCAGGCCGGATTTTGAGGCTTTTTTTCACCCTTAACACGTCTGGTAGGAGCCCTAACTGGGTAAAGACTTCCTTTGCCTCTTTGGATGTCTGTATGTCCTGAATGTTGTCGGAGACGACTAATGGTATACTGGGTACTTCGTTGATGAGGTGTCCTCGGGAAGCCACGAGGCTCTTTTGGGCCGTTGCTGCGATGGCGGAGCGAATGGCGAGCCGCCGTTCCTTGGTGTTAATCTTTTTATAAATCCTTTTTTCAGCCCTTGGTGGGTGCGTACGTCGTCCACCAACCGCGTGGGGAATGAATGCCGCCTGCCGCGCTCTAGGGTGTGCACTGCCCTTCACTCGGGCCATTCGTGCGATGCCTAACCCTGTACCCAATGACGCTGCGGAAGTCCTCTTCCCAGCCATGGGGTCACGACCCTGAGGCTGATAGCGATGAGATTGCTGGGTTAGTACTGCCTTTTTTATCACATCGGGTCGAATAGGAGTTGCGAATACCTTTGGTAACTCGATTTTATCAGTGGGGTTTCCAGTTAAATCGTATGCTTGAATTATCGTCAAGAATCATGTCTCCTTTCATCTACATGGTGTTCATAACTTGATTGCCGATGTAGGTTATGTTTATCTGTTCATTTTCGGTGTTGGCGGGTGGATGGTCTGCGTATCGCATCTTCAGAATTCTTTTTTTGGGGCCGGGAAGACTTCCTTTCACCAAGATGTACGGGCCTCTCACTATTCCGTAATGGGGAAAGCCGCCTGCCGGGTTGATGCCTTCAGCGTCCTCGCTGATTTTCATGATTCGCTTATTTCTTTCTGTTCTCTGGTGAAAGCCCATCTGGCCTGCGCGGGGTACCGTGTACATGACGTAGCTTGGACTCCATGGGCCTAGGGTCGCGACGCCTCGGACGGTCTTTCGTGCCTTGTGATGTCGCTTTTTCACGCCCCATCGCTTCACAGGGCCTTGAATACCCTTGCCTTTCGTAATACCAATGACGTCAAGGTATTGCCCTTCCGTGAAGACTTCAGAGGCTTTAACCTCTGTTCCCAAGATACCTGTGATATATTGTAGTTGATCCTTCATCGTACCGCCGCTGACCTTCACTTCAAAAACCTCAGGTTTTTTCTGAGGCACGTTGGCCAAGCGGGGTTGAGTAAAGACTATTGCTCTTAACGCGGTAATCTTGGGTAAAGCATTCTCAATCTCTGATGTGGAGGTGGGGGGGTTTTTAGGTTTTGATGGAGACCGTTCAGTGTCCCGTGGAAGCTCTTTCGCCCACACCTCCCCGAAGGCTTTTACGCCGTTTATTGTGGGAGCATATGCCCTGAAGCCACAGACGAGGAGAGGTGGAGTCTCAACGACAGTTACGGGAGCGATGATCTCTAGTCCATAGTTGGGGGAGCCAACATGATTATCGAGTGAATAAATGTAATTCATCCCAACCTTGTAGCCTGAGAATCCGATTAGCTTGGGTGAATCGAGTTTCACGTCGGGCCAGTACCTTACTCGTCCCCTCGGATGTGTAGACCGTTTTCTCGGTAAATAGGCTAAGGATCCCCTTCTCGGAGCTTTCGTTCTTCGTCTACCCATGTCCCATCGTCTCACAGCTTCAATGAATCATATTTATTATCGCTAGGGTGGCGTACACGGCTTCTTCTGTTCGAACCGTCTCCGTTCCCTGCCGTGGAATCGTGTTCACGATCACATCGGCGAGGTCGCGCATTCGAGTCTTTTCTCTTAGTAGGATGTCCCTTAAGCCCTCTCTCGGAGAGCCGAAGACCACAACCACGCTACGAGCGATCCGCCACCGCTTCTTGACCTCTTCAAGGAGTTCCGTTACTGGTTTTCCATGCCGTGACGTCATGATCACGAGGTCATAGCGACCTCGTTTAATCAATCTATCAAGCGGGAGGTTTGAAACACTAACGCCATAGCCCCAATATATGTTTATCTCTTCACGTTTCGCCAAAGAAATCTCTGGAACGCCTTTTTTGACCCGAAGTATTTTCGTGGTCACACGAGATTTCGGGGGAAGTCGTTTACCCCTGAGCACTGCAAGGCGTTCAACGCCCACCTCGACGAAGGACCCCAATTTGTTAGACCGCATCACCACACCCTCTCGAAAATGGCCGACCCGTAATTCGGTCGCCCGCTTGCGAAGGGGATGATGAGGTGTCCTCAAAGGAGGAAGCACGCCGACGTATTGGAGAGATTTGTGAATGGGAAACAAATGACGCCTCAGGTATTGAGGCGTCTCCATGTAGGACAGGATGGTCTGTATGAATGCTGACTCTCTGGATTGATCCTTATCCGGAAGATCTGGAAACACCTGAATCTCGTTCACGCGGAAGATGGCTCCAGCTCGTCCGATGAGGCCGATCTTCAAGGTTTTTTCCCGTAAATGGGGCGTGTCATAGGCTAAGGACGCGGGGATGACTAGGGTCAGAGACGGCTTTTTTCGAACGGGCGTCATGAAGGCTCACGATTAGACTACGAAAGCAGGATAATAAAGGTATCCAGCTCAACAACCCTACAACTAACTAGCTGTTTACGCTGAGGAGCTCACAAGAGGATGATAGAGGCAATCACTTGCATAGGTAAAGGCTTCGCAAATGATACCTTGGGCATGGTCTCCCACAATATGTGAAGTCACTAACAATACGCTCAGAGGAATAAGCCTCTCTCATCTTTCATTGTGACGAAAGGGTTGAATTATTAAAAATATCTGAGAAGGAACACATATTGCCACGTATTTCCTCAAAGACGCCAGATAACGGTCCGTTACACAGATAAACTACACGATTATACTATGCATTATCTCATGTATAATCCGTCTGAAATGCACAAGTGTATGAAGATTGATGAACCCCATACGTCGACCTGTTGTAGACTAGGATGAACGAGTAGACGTAGGCTTTATCAGCTTATGGATTTTGACTCTCTCTTAGTCGGCTTCGAGTCATGCAGTTCGTAATTAAACGCTTGTAAAGTTAGCGAGAACTTCGATTTCGTATCTATTGTTGCTATCTTCAGAAGTGTTTAGGAGTGAATAAAGAAATCAGAATGTACATTGACCTAGTGCAACTTGGATAATAATGGTAAAGGAGGAATCTAGTAGCTCAACAAACCCGTTTAAAACTTTGATTACTAATTGAAATCTATTAATAATGTAAAATGAAGTATCTAGTTGCATCGATAATCTATAGTTCAAATTCATTAATTCTAAATAAAAACATGTACGCTAAAACATCATTAGCAATATGAATGAGAATAGAGAACAATCTATCAGGACTTAGTAGCAGTGTTGCTAGCTAATCTGAGAGTGTGAGGTTACCTTGTCGCTGAAATGCTTCGGAATACCAGGGCGGCTGGAACATTTGAGCTGTCCTCAAATACGAGACGCCACATGGTGAAACCTGTGAGGCATCCAACGCTGTTCAAGCAGAAGCCTAGGTCTTCAATTCAGACGCCAAGTCTGGTGATGACAAGGGATTGTGGGTTGGGACCCATTGTGAGGATATATGTCTCTCGTTTAGGGAAGGAATAGAAAAGTTGAAGAGGGATAGAAACAGTTTAAATGGAGGCTACATATAAATGAACTCCTTCTTAGAAGGAATCTATATGAGTGCTCTTCTCGATGATTTGGAATGGATGAACCGGATCGACCGGGAAGGCATGTGTGCTATTTTAGCAAAGTTTCCTGAACACTGTGAGGAGGCCATCGACGAAGCGAAGAACCTTCGAATCCCACGAATGGTTCGAATTTCGGTTCGTCGGGTGCTTCGATATGGAGTGCCGAAGGAGATCGTGATCGTGGGTATGGGGGGCTCAGCCATAGGAGGGAGCCTCTTTAAGGATTGGCTGCGGGCCTCGCTGCCGATTCCAGTGGAAGTCTGTCGAGGATACACCCTTCCTGCCTACGCTGATGAAGAAACTTTAGTATTAGCCACAAGTTATTCGGGAAACACTGAAGAGACGTTAAGCTGTTTATTGGAGGCGGTGGAGAAACAATGCATGGTCATTGGGATCAGCTCGAATGGCATCCTACAGGAATTCGGTGAAAAATTGGGGCTTCCACTCGTCACCATCCCTGGCGGCAATCCACCGAGAAGCGCGGTCCCCTACATCTTTTTTTCTCTAGTCGCTGTTTTGAACGCCCTTGAAATCATGCCATCGATGGGTGGAGAAATCGAGGAGGCCATCGCTGTATTAAAGGAAGTTCGGGAAGAAATAAAGCCTGAACAGCCCATTTCCGACAACATGGCGAAGAAAATCGCAATTGGTCTACAAGGTAGTATTCCCCTCATCTCCGGCTTCGGGTTTTATGAGAGCGTAGCCCTTCGAATGAAGACCCAGTTCAACGAAAACAGTAAGACGCCAGCGATAATCGAGCTTTTTCCGGAGCTACGACATAATACCGTGGTGGGTTGGGCGGGACCACGGAACTTGACAAAGAAATTTGGTGTCCTGCTCATCCGAGACCGCGAGGAGCCACCTGAAATCCGAAAAATGATTGAGGTCACTAAAGAACAGATCTTTAACGAGCGCGCGGCCACCGTGTTGGAAATCTGGTCGAAAGGACACGGGAAACTAGCACGAATGCTCTCAATTCTGTACGTCGGGGACTTCGCCAGCGTCTATCTGGGCATCCTTCACGGCGTCAACCCCACACCCACCAAGAATATTGACGAATTAAAAAAGCACTTGACTACCTGCAACACCGTGGGAGCGCTGAGAAAAAAGTTCAACAAATTACTTGAGGGCTGATAGGGCATCCTCTATTCGTTTTCTTGTAACCGAGCCCTGCCGAAGAAGAACCGGTGAATCCCCAGTCAAGTCGAGGACAGTCGAGACCGTCGCATTGCAAGTGCCCCCATCAAGGATGAGGTCGACTTTCCCATCAAAGTGTTTGAGAACCTCTTGGGCATCAACGCAAGGTGGGCTGTCGTGTTTGTTAGCACTCGTCGCGATGAGGGGTACACGAGCTGACGCGATGAGGGCGAGAGGCACTCGGTGGTTTGGCGCGCGTACCCCGACGCCAACATGTCCCCCCGTAACCACGAGGGGAAGACGAGGCTTCTTTAGTAGCACGAGGGTTAAGGCGCCAGGCCAAAACAGGTTCATCAACTGGGAAGCCCTCTCATCGATGTAGGCCACGTCCGCAGCCATCATTCTCCCCAACACCGCTACTGGCAACGGCTGGTCCAAGGGTCGTCGCTTTACTGTAAAAATCTTGCGGACGGCTTGGGGATTCAAAGCGTTAGTCCCCAGCCCATACACCGTGTCCGTTGGATACGCCACCAACCCCCCTTCTCTAATGATGTCCACCGCCTGAGAAATGGCGTGTGGGTTCGGTTGGTTGAGGTTCACCTTCAATACAGTCGACATATAGGTCCCTTTCACCGTTAGATTAAGCAAGTGTCCCTTGAATTATGGATTCAATGCCAGGTAGTAGATGTTTGGGCTTAAATACAGAGGGTTAGTGAACATATCTCGCCTTGATCTGTTGCCCTAGTGAGTTAGTGTTGACTGACAAATTGAGGATTGTTTTAAATTTTTATCGGGTACACGCCGTATCGTTTTGCTGTTTCGACCATGGCTAGGCAGTTTTCGAGTTTTGCGCCTGCAGCCCAGGAGTTACTTGAAGAGAGGATGTGGCCTCCACCGGGGGATGCGTCTCGAATGCATCTCTTTGTCTCTTCTATCACATCGACTTTTCTTCGCTGAGCCAGGTGGTCTACAGATACGTTGCCTATCAGAATCAGCTTGTTCCCGTACTTTTCCTTTATTTGGCCTATGTCGACACCGGCTGAGGGGTCGAGGGAGTGGAGACCGTCCACGATGTCGGCAAGTTCGTCGAGGAATGGGAGGATATTGCCGTCCGTGTGTTTGATGAATTTGAGTCCCAGTCGGTTCGCGGCGTCAACCTGGGTCTTTAGGCAGGGGAAGATGACGTCGTGGAAGAAGGTTATGGGGACCATGGGTCCCTTGGCTTCACAGTAGTCGCCGCCACTGATAATGAGGTCTACCTTTGCCTCTGCCAAGCGTTTGATGATTTCGACGTTGAATTTTGTTAATTGGTTGAGTACGCGTTTGATGAAGGAAGGTTTCTGGTACATCCATTGTACGAATTTGGTGGGGGTGAACATCTCCCACGCATGGGCGAAGGGGTCCCGGATGAAGGAGGCAATGGCCATGGTGTCCCCGATTACCTCCTTGGTGTACTCCGCGGAGTATATCCATCCAGGAGCCGAGGCATCTGGGAAGGGGAACGCTTCAAAGTCTTCGGGAGTGGTGAAGATGGTGGTGTAGGGCACCCACGCCATCGACTGCTCGTCGAGGCGGAGGACCCGACCCCATAGATCGGTCATGGTCCCATCGGGGTTGATGGTGGGAACCCAGTCGGAAGGAGCGGAGAGGTCGACGGTGAAGACGTCGAAATCGACTTTTTCATAGCATTCTCGTTTGAGGTCGATGCGTTGACGCTCTAAGGCGGGGTCAGCGATGACCTGGGTTTGAAGGGAGGTGGCTATGCGAACCACTTTCCCGGTGATGGTTTCCATGAGAGGGAGGTCGATGTCGAGTTCCGTGATGGGGACACGATCCGGTTCTTCAAAGTTTAGGGCTTTTAATACGCGTTCCCGTTTATTCATGTCGATACCCCCTTGCCTTGAATGAGGTCTTTAACCAGACGAATTGCTTTCACAGAATCCTCAGCATAGCCATCGGCACCAATCTCCTCAGCGAATGCTCGAGTTATCGGTCGTCCGCCAGCGATTACTTTCACCTTATCCCGTAACCCATTCGTCTCCAACGCGTCCACTACATCTTTCACCCGATCTATAGTGGAGGTCAGCAGCGCGGAGATACCTAAAACGTCGGGTTTCATGGTCTGAACGGCCTCAACGAATCGCTCCGTTGGAACGTCGACGCCAAGATCAATGACTTCAAAGCCAGCTGCATCAAGCATCATGACAACGATGTTTTTTCCGATATCATGGACATCCCCCTTCACCGTCCCTATAACCACGGTTCCCAGCGAGGTTCGCTGTCCCTTCAGTAAATGAGGTTTCAACAGGTTGGCGACTTCACTAGCCAAGTAGCCCGTCATTATCAGCTCAGAAAGGAAGAATTCGCCCTGCTCATATTTCTCTCCCACTGCCTCTAGCGTCTGCCTTAAGACATCCACGATGTCCAGGGGGTCCACGTCGGACGCC
>JAZFSF010000070.1:0-3269 GCA_036446055.1 Bathyarchaeia archaeon
CCTCAAACAGAAAAGCCAGTAAACTTATCGTGCATACGGCGAAGACTATTAGGTCTCGAAAATCCCATCGGAAGGGATAGAATAAAACATAGGAGAGGAAAAGACCCGCAATGATTGCGCCGTAAACGACGAGGTGAGGGATGAGTTTTCCTTTGAAAACGACGAAGTTTTTGAGGGCTTCGATTTGGAGATTGTCATTGATTTCGTATTTTCCGTACACGGTTGTTTTGATTAAGTCGTCATGAAGAAGTTTATTGATGTGGTATTGAGCAAGGCTAGGAGTTGATAGTTGAAGTTGTCTCCACACGTCTCTGACTCCAACAGGTTCTTGGGATGTCAAGATAAATAGATAGACGTTCCACGTGGTGCCGTGAAGTCGGGTTTTCTCGGTCTTGGTCATGCCAATCAGCTTCTCTTTGCTATACAGGGTATAGTGTAATAAGGTAAAAAAGATTGAGATTGTTTAGGTTAAGTCGATTTGATGGAGTTCCGATAGCGTATCAAGATCGTTCAGTTTAATCAGTTTATCAGAGATTGTGTAGAGCACGTTTTCGATGTAAACGGCGCGTTTCACAGAGTAGGACGACTCAAAGTAGTATCCACTCCTTAACAGATCACTGTTATCGCCCATGTGTGTAATGGTGCCTTTGATAATGATTCCACGTTCTAATGAGACATCAAGAACGTAGGCGCCTTGCCAGACAAAGTTTCCATAGGTCGACGCTGGAATGCCATTAGGATACTGGGCTTCGTCGATCTCGGCCAACAATATGGGAAGGACGAGGAGTTGCTTGTCTTTGCTGAAGAGAAGGGCCTTATGATCAGATAGGGCGGGAGAGTCCGTTCCGCGGTCCCCGATTTCAGTCTTGTCAAGTTCGGATGGTCTGGATACATCGCTGACGTCGAAGAGCGAAATCTTCACGCCTTGATACCACGCGAAGTCGTCTTCTTTGGACTCCACGGTTTCTTTTCCTATGCCTATCAGATGTGTCTCATCATAGGGATGCAGGTAGTCGGAGTACCCTGGAATCTTGAGTTTTCCAAGGATTTGTGGGGCTTCTGGATCCGTCAAGTCGATAACGAAGAGGGGATCCACCTTTTTGAAGGTGACTAGATAGCATTTGTCACCCATAAATCGGGCGGAGTGGAGATCTTCGCCGGGAGCTATTCCTTCGATGACTCCAACAACGTGTAAGCTACTGTTTAGGATATAGAGGTGGGTTTGGGAGGAGAAGGCTTGGACGGTTGTTGCGACTCGGAAGTAATCCTGGTACTCGTCCATTGAAAATTGGTTCAATATGTACCCGGTGACATTCCCCGTTGCTACGTAGGTGATATCACCGTCTTCGATGTTGATTTTGTGAATAGCTGTCGTCTCTTCGTAGCCGAAAGAGGTGATGTAGATGCTGGTCTGTGAAACATAAAGGTTGGATGCTGATCCGGTTAAGACCGTTTCATACGAGACTTCTTCGTCAGGGTTTTGCGTGTTAATGGCCAAGATGTTCGTGAAGGCATAGTAGTAGTCAGAGACGTTCGAGTAGTAGATGTTTGTTGCGGGGATGGTGACAGCGTGGTCATCGTCGATAATGGCTGGGAGGGCCACTTCGCCGTCGTGTACATAGGCTGGCTGAGTGATGATAACGTACACGTAATCAGCAATCATTCGAGAGTTGAAGTAAGAGCCGTTGACGGTCATGTTCCGATCTAATGTAGGGGTGGATCGATTCGCTATGTCGTAGATCATGATGGTGGTTGAAGCCGAAACACTTGTAGAGTCGCCTTCTGCGATGAAGCCGATTTTGTATGGTGTGAACGCTCCGGTCAATAACACTAGCTTATCGTCGTTGACAAACAAGCCATTGATAGCTTCGTTGAAGTCAAGTCGGGAGAGAATTCCAGCGTTTTCCCAAGGATGCGCCCGCACGATGTATATACTCTTTCCTGAAACGATGTAGAGGAACTCGCCATCGGTCTTCACGACATCGATTTCATCTACGCCAGCGACTTGGATGTTTGTCGTTGAATAATCCAGGGGTGCAGGAGACTTGTCTGTCGCAGCCTCGAAAGCGAAGGTGCTTTGGTCTCGATAATAGCCGCCCCACGGGACGTTTTGGGAGCTCGTGTCTAAGAAGGTCTTTAGTTCCTCATACGAGGAAAACCGTTGAAGAGGCCCCAGACTCGCGAAGATGGGGTCAAAGTATACTCCACCGAGCCTAAACAGGGTGACGCCAAGAGCACTGCCAAGTATCAACGCGATGATTCCCATGGAGAGGATTTTACTCCGTTTGACATAAAGATTGAAACTATAACTTTGCTTTTTAGTCCAAAGCATTTTTCATCGACATAACGTGTAATGTAGTTGGTTATAATGCTACGTTTTAGAACACCCTGTTCAAGAATGTAGAACACCAGATAAAACTCAATAAATCGAGAATAATTTCCGCGTGATTAGGCTAGCTAGTTATAACGTAAATTGTAACGTTGCTTTTAATTTATAACTAGCTAACGCTACGCAATTGCTTTCTTTTTTATATGCTTCTGAGTTAAATCTATAGTTTTTTTATTAAATAGCTAGATAAATTTTGTTAATTTTTTGAATTGAGATTTACGTTACTATTTCATACGTTTGACGGTTACAGTAAATTTACACTAACCAGCAGAGTATGTATTGTAAATAAGCCTATTTGGTCCGATATCAACGCTTTAACAAACAAGAAAAGGAGATTTGTGTATCGAAAAGAGCTGACTAATGATGTACAACACAATGTTCACGCAGTGCTAATGGAGTTAAAATGTTGAAAATAGCTAGGCAGTCCTCCCTTAATTTTAGGTGCTGGTGTAAAGGGCCTTGCTTGTTTTTTGCGAGGTATGATACGCCTCTGGGGCTTGTGTTGTTGAATAGGTGAAACGGAGCGAAAGGTCAGCAGCTTGATGGATTGAGTGAGGATGAAAATGAATTGAAAGAAAAGGAGATATCAGAGTTAATGTCTGTTGAAAAAGGATGGAAGAATACTTTTGACGCCCTTTCTGACTTTTTGTTTATCCTGGATAAAGATTTCAGGTTTGTAAGAGTCAATAAAGCCTTTCGTAATGCCATGAAGAAAGAAAAAGCAGAACTGATAGGCACACATTGCTATAAGACCTTGCATGGCAGAAATAGTCCCTGGCCAAGTAAGAAACAAAAGCAGAAGATGAGGGGCAATTTCAACTTGGTAGGCAAAAATATTCCCTAAAACCCGTAGTTGATTATTGCTATTTAAGTTTTTACA
>JAZFSF010000071.1:0-2559 GCA_036446055.1 Bathyarchaeia archaeon
ATTGAAAATCCCATGGCGAGACGATGACGATATCATTTAGTCTTATCCACGCTCGCCGCTTCATCTTACCCCGTATCCTACACAACCGAGTGAAGCCATCCAAGCACTTGACCATTATCCGATCGTATCCCAATAATTTTTCAGCGATACCTAAAACCTCATACTCCCTATCTGGCAGTCGAGGCTTGATAAATGATTCACTTATGACCTTTCTTTTCCCCACAACACAACGCCTCCATCCTACATCATTCGAATCATTAATGTTGACTCACTATTTCCTCGACTGGTAGTCTTGTTTATCGAGGATAAATCGTTGTATATCTATTGGCTAGCTAGCTATATATAGTTCGATAAAGCGTTGCTTTAAGTCTATAATTATTCACCGTGGATCGCTGTAAATGGATTGTGTAAGGAATTGAAAAAACCCCGCTCCACCCAGCGTAGATCCCTAATCTATCTAGCTGCTGGTTTCTTCTGCATCAATTTTGCATTAGCGATTTATCAGTCGACTAGTAAAAATTTTTTTGTCAATGAACTAAACTTCGATGCTTTCCAGATTGGGGCCTTGGAGTCGATCAGAGAGGTACCTGGCTTACTCTCAGCCTTTATTTTAGGTTCGATACTGCAGTTTCCTCATTCATTGTTAGCGGGTGCTTTCCTCCTCATCTTCAGCTTTGGAATTGGGGGAGTCTCAACAGTAAACGGTTGGATCCAAGTTGTCCCATGGTTACTGATCTGGAGTATCGGCTTTCACTCTTGGGTTCCTCTTTCTTCTTCAATGACACTGAATCTGTCTGAAACTGAAAAGGAAGGAAAGAGGCTTGGACAGATTAACAGTATCGCAGCTATCGCAGCCATAATTGCTATGGCTGCTGTTATGGTCTTTTCCAGCATCTTAGAGATGCAGTACAGATTATTTTTTATTATAGCGGGCACGATTTCGGTCTTTGGTGGTTTATTGGTTTTTAAAATTCCGTCGACCAAAAAAGCCTTCAATAAAACGCGTTTTGTTTTCAGAAGAAGATACAGTGTTTTCTATGTTCTTAGTTTCTTTGAGGGGGCTAGACGTCAGATGTTTGTGACCTTTGCGCCCTTCGCACTTGTGAAGATTTATGGTTTAGACGTCACTGCGATGGCTTTAATCATGGTTATTGGCAGGGTGATAACTTTTCTTTCCTCTCCCTATGTAGGTAAACTCATAGATAGAGTTGGGCCAAAGACGATGTTAACTCTCAGTTACATCCTCATGATAGTAGCTTTCTTAGGGTATGCCCTCATCCACAACGTTTTAGTTCTCATCCCGCTTTACATTCTAAACTCTGTTCTCATGATCATCTCCCGTATCTCTCGTACGACTTACATTAACGAAATCGCTCCCATAACCGACTTAGTGCCTTCTCTTGCCATGGGACAAACAGTGGAGCACATAGCTGCTGTCATCATGCCGTTTACTGGGGGTATAATTTGGGGGATCTTTGGTTACGAAGTTACATTTTTCATAGGTGTAATTTGCGCAGTATGTTTACTTTTATTTGCACGAAAAATCAACGTGAAGAACTAAAGATTACGCCCAAATCACGCTCTTAAGGACGTTCTTAAGTGAATCTCAATGTTAGTTTACTCGAAAAGGGTTATACGGTCCTTCGTGCATTAGACTATTGGAGGACGTTTAAAGTTTGAATGATAATGTTAGAAGACTACACTTTAACGCCACAGTCTTTGACACCCATTGTGACACCCTGAAGTGTTTGAGCCCATATTTCACCAGCTCCCGAGACTCCATGTGGTCGGATCGCTCCAGCATTGGCTTGGGTGGACGCTCAGATATCGGACACGTTGACATCCCCCGACTTAAGGAGGGAGGTGTTGATTGTCAGGTGTTCGCTATCTCTTCACTCCGTGAACGGAATCCCCAATATGCTCTGCGTACAGCCTTGCACATGCTGGACATCTTTTACTCCGAATGCCTCAAGAACGAGGATTCTATAGCTCCAGCGACCTCTCACAAGGAAATAATAAAAACCCTCGATCAAGGGAAGACGGCTGCGCTGCTGTCCATTGAGGGAGCCGATGTCCTAGAAGAAAACCTTGGAGTTCTCAGAATTTTCTATCGACTGGGAGTCAGGATGGTGGGTTTAGTGCATTCCCTCAGGAACCAGCTTGCCGATGGCGTTACCGATTCCAGAACTGGTGGAGGTTTATCCGAGTTCGGAGTAAAAGTCGTAGAAGAACTAAATCGCCTCGGAATCCTCATAGATGTCTCCCACCTCAACGACGCTGGTTTCTGGGACCTCATAGAAGTCTCCACCGAGCCGATAATGGCTTCCCACTCGAATAGTAGAGCCGTATGCGGTCATGCAAGAAACCTTACCGACGATCAGATACGAGCACTAGCAGATAAAGGAGGGGTGATGGGGATCAATTTCTCTCCCAGCTTCATCCATCCGACGAGAGCTGACGTATCAAGTGTCATCGACCACATCGACCACATCGTGAAGTTGGTGGGAGTCGATTATGTGGGATTGGGCTCTGACTTCGACGGAATTCGAGGAACACCCA
>JAZFSF010000072.1:0-13412 GCA_036446055.1 Bathyarchaeia archaeon
TCTTTGTATTCCAAGAAAGTAAAACGCGTATGTTGGAAGTTAAATATTAATCCCATACCAATCCAGAAGCGATAAATTGACAGGAATAGGCTTTAAATAATTATACGAAAATACTCTTATTTAATAGTAATATTGCGGGTTCTATAAAGAAAAATACGGAGGTAGTGATTGTGTTTTGTTCAAACTGTGGAGAAACGATTCTTGAAGACGTGAATTTCTGTCAGAAATGTGGTGTGCAGACTATGAAAGGTGCTGAGGAGAATGTGCCTATTCCACGACAGCGGAATTGGGAAAAAGAATTAGAATCAGCCGTCGAAACGATTAGTAAAGAAATGGAAAAAGCTTTCTCAATAGCTAGTAGTGAATTGAAAAAGGCACTCCAACGAACCAAGGAGAAACTGAGTAAAACCGAAAAAAAGGGATTGATCTGTACTAAATGTGGTGAAACAAATCAAAACGACACGAATTATTGTTACAAATGCGGAACTAAACTCAATGAATAGAACGAACTAAATATTAATCCCAAACCCAAGAATCAAAGAACAATAAGCCAGAAAAAAATCATTCATCTCTTAGATATCGCACAAGTTCTTTGAAAACATCAGTGATAATGTATACACCACCATGATAATCCAAATAGCTACCTGTTATTTCAGGTATTTAGCCACTTCTTTGAATACATAGTAAAATGGTTGATGAATCTCCTTTAGGCCTGGATGGACATTGTTTAGAAAGATTATCCCATCCCCATTCTTCTAGCTTATTATGGTTCAGTCTCTTTAGGTATTAGATTATTCTTTTTTTTGTCAATAGATGGCACGTGTGACTTCAATTTTCTCAATAATAATTTTCTTGAAATATACTGTACATCACGAGTAGATGTAAGTTTGGATAATGTATACACAATAAGAAAGTGAATCAAGGAAGCAATAAAGATATTTTAAATGTGTAGAATGAAAAAATTATGTTAAGAAATATAGGAGTCTTTACTCTGTTAAAGATCTATGAATATCCATTCAGGAACTTATGAGTATATCGTGATAACGATTCACCAGCAAAGCGAAAAAAGCTAGTGCAGAACTTTTATAGACTAATTATTAGTTAAGGAACATGGTTTAATAAACTAATGTTTCTCAGGGGCTTATACGACGTAATTAAAGTAAAGATAAAAAAAAAGGTGAAGATACTCTTATCATTATAAGCTAAAAATGTTATTACGTTATTAAAGCGTAAAAATAATCGCTTAAACCTGTTTTATTTATAAAGATAGACCACGATTCAGGATTTATGTAGTGAACAACCTCCTCTCTTTCATATATTGCATTTTAAAAGTGTAATTCAAGAATCTTTAGAAAAATCAACATTATTTTTTTCGTAAACGAAAAATTAGCTGTAAACGTTTTATTATCGAATGATTGTTACATGCACATATGCCTAACGCATTATTTCAAGATGGGCGATGCTATCAAGCGATTTGGCACACATAAGTCAATTAAAAATAATTCCTAATCAAAGAATCAAAAGGATAAGGTCTTCAGAAAATGGAAAAATGAAGAGGCAATAATTCTGTGAAGACTTTTACAGTAATAGATAAATCATTAGAGGTTGTTTTTAAGAAGTAAAACTTTAGGGGTTGATTATATAGTATTACTATATACTTTAGAATTGTTCGATATTCACTCCAGAGTGGGGGTCGACTTTATAATAATACTATACACCACAGAATGTTTTATTATTGATTCTTCAACTCAACATGGTATGTTGCTTGTATCGCCATGCTTATCTATGTTTAAAGATAATGTTGTTTTTTCAGTAACAGTCCATTCACAGCCGCATTCTTTACAATTATATCCGCATAATTTTGCCCATTCAAATCCTTGATTATTATTAACTTCCTCGGGTTTTTGATTATTAATTTCTTCAGAGTCGCACTCTGGGCATACATCTTTCCAATCCATTTTTATCACCATTATTATCACCTCTTAACATTTAGACGTAACAGGTCGTTTTATAGTATTCCATAATACATTTACAACTCACCTCTACGTAATGGTAGGGTTTTAGGGGATGGTAATCCCTTAGTAGAGAAGAGTTCTCTGTCATATTGATGAGGTTCCCGAAAGGAATGATTGGGCAATCAAAATTGCTTTTGTTTACCGTAATAGGTCTCTGGGCGTTGGAGGCGTGGGACTCATTCCTTTCCTCTGTCTAATTTCCGAAACGAGAGTACTCATCAAGCTAGTGGGCACCTTTTCCCAGCGAGAGAATTCGGTTCCCCAAAAGGCTCTACCACTAGTCGCACTTCGAACGACTTCGGAGAGATCAAAAGTTTCAGAAGCGGGAAGCTCTCCAGAAGCGTAAGTCAAATACTCCCGTTGCTCCATTGAAAGTACACGTCCTCTTTTCTGAGCAATAATGCTCGTTATAGAACCTACTTGCTCTATTGGCAGTTTGACGTTGATCTTGAGTAAGGGCTCGAGAACTACAGGATCCGCTGAAAGCATAGCCGCGAATAAGCCAGCACGAGTCGCTGGAATGATCTGTCCGGGTCCACAATGAACCTGGTCCTCGTGAACTGTGGCATCCATCAGCTTCACTTTTACCCCTCTAACCGGTTCTGACGCTAAAGGTCCTCCCTGCATGGCGTCTACGAAGCCGAGGGTGATGGACCCTTTAATCTGATCTAGTCTTTGAACACCCCTAGTTACGTTGGTGAATATGTTACTTCGCTCGTCCACAACCCAAACACCTCTAGCTTCAACAGTGGGCCAACCTTTACTTCTCAAGATTCGGGCCAATTCCGCTCTATCCATTCCATCACGGATCTCACCCTTCAGAATCATGTCAATGATTTCCGAGTTCAGGGGTTCTACGGACATTAAAAGCTTATTATGTCTGTTGGGGGATCGGCTTTCAATGGGGCCTGCTGAGGCTCTGATGCTTTCCCGATACATGACGATGGGTTGAGACATTATCGTTTCGAGACCAGTTTTATTAATCCAGGTTGATGCAATTTCAAGATGAAGTTGCCCCATTCCAGAAATGAGGTATTCACCTGTCTCCTCGTTAATCTTCGTCACGAGATTGGGGTCTTCGATTGAAAGCTTCCTAAGGACATTAATCAGCTTCGGTAAGTCCCGATTGTACTTGGGTTCAATGGCAATGGTGATAACAGGTTCTGTGACGTACGTCAAAGCCTCGAAGGGAGCGGTGTCTTTGTAAGAGGCTATAGTTTCTCCAGCTCGGGCTTGGGAAATACCTAAAAGAGCAGGAATGTTTCCAGCTGATAGAGACCCCACGATCTCCCTATACGGCCCCATATAGATACAGACTTGCTGGGTTCGAGCAGTATTCTTGCTATTGATGAGATAGACCGGTTTTCCCTCTTCGATTGTTCCAGAAAACAAGCGTCCCGTAGCCACGACTCCTGCCTGAGGATCGACGTTTACATTGATGACACTCATCACAATCGGTCCATCGTCGTCGCATGCAATCATAGCTTTTCCCGCCTCGCTGTTTATGTCGCCCTTCCACACTTTTGGTACTCGGTATCTCTGGGCAATGTTAGGTGCGGGCATGTGATTAATGATCATGTCTAAAACCGAGGTGTGTAAGGGAGCGACCTTGACAAGGTCTTCAACCCGATCATTTTTGTAAGCATCGATGATGTTTGAAAAATGAACGCCTTTCTCTTGTGCGAGCTTGAGAGTTAAACCCCATCGATCCTTTGCAGAGCCAAAGGCCAAGGTTCCTCCTAATGGGCTGATTTTCCACAGATTCTTGAATTGGGGCTCGCAATACATTTCGATCAATCGATTGAAGTCTTGAATTATTCTTCCTAACTTGGCTTGTATCTTCTCAGCAGGAAGCTTCAACTCCTTAATTAATCGGTCAATCTTGTTTACAAATAAAACTGGTCTTACTCTTTCCTCGAGGGCCTGTCGGGTCACTGTTTCAGTCTGAACCATCACTTCCTCTACAGCGTCAACTACAACGACGGCTCCATCAATCGCTCTCAGAGAACGCGTTACTCTCCCCGAAAAATCGACGTGTCCAGGAGTGTCGATGAGGTTAATTAAATAATTTCCATCATGACGTTCATAAAACAGTGTTATGTTAGCGGCCTTAATCGTCATCTGCCGCTTCTGTTCTTCCTCCAAATAATCCAACGCCAAAGCAGTACCTGCCATGGAGGGAGAAAGGAGACCAGCAGCGCTGAGTAACGAGTCTGTTAACGTTGTTTTGCCATGGTCTACATGAGCAATTATTCCGGCGTTACGAATAAACTTCTTCTTTTTCGATATCGCCAGTATCTCGGATGTTGATTTGAAACGAGGCATCTTATATTCATCTTTTCCATTTAACGGTGGATAGTTGCATGTTACAAGGAAATTTATTAACCTTTACCTTCTCTGTGGACCGACTAGGCGATTCTACCTCAAAGATGAGGAAAACTAAAACATTTGGATCAACGCATTAACAATTTTTATGTAAGAGTGGCAGTAACTTCACGGTTAAGCATTTACTTTTATGTATGGTTTACATTCTCCTTGTATACCCATTTCCATTCAGGTCTGTTAAATTGGTTACGCTTTTCGAAACTATAATCTTTGGTATCATACAAGGTTTAACGGAATGGCTTCCTATCTCGAGTTCAGGTCACTTTGCACTAGCTCAGCAAATCATGAACACCCACGTTCCAGTTATTTTTAACATAAGTTTACACGTTGGGACCCTGTTGTCAGCCATATTCTTTTTTAAAAACGATATCGTGAACGTCGTAAAGGCCATAGCTCGATCGGATTATCGGAGTTCAGGAGGACGGTTAGCAGTCAACATCCTTGTAGGAGGGCTTTCCACTGCGGTAATCGGTCTCACACTTCACAACGTTATCGATGTTTTATTCAATAGTTTATTCGTTCTCGGAATTGGATGGGCATTAACCGGTTTCTTTCTCTACATCTCCAAAATGAAGAAAGGAAAAAAGGAACTGTCCCCGCTTTACTGCGTGCTCATAGGCTTAGCGCAAGGAATAGCAATAATTCCAGGGTTATCTAGAAGTGGGTTGACTGTCAGTGTTGGTATGCTTTTAGGTGTTGAAAGGGAAAAAGCTTTCAAATACTCCTTTCTTCTCTCCATTCCAACCATTCTGGGCGCTACTTTGATAGACATTGAGTACATTATGTTATATCAGGTTAACAGTACACTATTATTGGTGGGTTTGGGCATTTCAGCGTTGTTGGGGTATCTTTCTTTGAAGGTTATGACAAAAATCTTTCAAAATAAAGACGGTTTTACCATGTTTGCTCCTTATTGCTGGTTACTTAGTTTCTCAGTAATGATATCTGTTCTAGTTTTGTAGATGGTAGACGTTGAGTGAGAACATCGGGATGAGGAAACGCAAAGATACATACTCTTTTTTTCTTTAATCACATGAACTTGATGATAAAGCTGATCAAAGGATCACGAAATAGAGAGCGAAAGATGAATCTGAGACACGGTGCTATTTGTGATGTTCTGACTACTTCATTGCTTCAGCGAAGATTTTTCCAAAGTGAGTTAGGGAAACGCTTTTCCCGGTACTAGACAACTTTTTTTCGACAAAACCTTTATTTTCTAGGCGTTTAATGATTCGGCTATAGCGGTTTTTAGTGACAGGATCTGTAGGATCCTTGTCACACCAAGCAATCAGCATGGTTATCGTTTTAGAGCGCCCACCGTGCTCATTTAGTTTCAGAAGAAGCGTTTTCTCTTCCTTGTTAGGGTGTTTAAGTCGTTGCCCAGGTAAGTAGATCTCTTGAGGCATCATGCCTTTAACGTTTCTAGTTTTCATGAACCATTCCTTGAAAACCTCGTCTTCTGGAGAAGGAAAATACCAACCACGTTCTTGAGGGGGTACAATGTATATTCTGGTGTTTTTGAACATAAGAGATATAGTTACCGTTGCACCATAGGCTTCCTTTGTCGTTGACGTAGTGTCAATTAATACACCTCTTCTACGTCGCTCAACTTCCATAGTTAATATTTTATAAAGAGTACAGAAAACGTTTTCAAAGCTTTGAGGATTGTATCCTATGACAGTCGGTTTAGCGGTAGCAAATGTCAAAGCTACGGACAATTCCTCTGTGTTTTTTTGAGAAGCATATCCATACTTGTCCTTTTTTTTATCAAAGAGAAGATAGATTTTCTCAATGGGTTCCTCCATCTTCCAGTGGTTTACGCCATCGAGTATACGTTGAAAATCATTTCCTACCATGCACACGATGGTCGTCAAGGATATTCACTCACAGTCTTCAGTTCTCTTTTCATCTTCTTCTCTTCAGAAGATCCTCTCTCGTGGGGAATTCGTCGTCTTCAACACGCTCAAGACCACCATATCTCCCAATATTCAGTCTATATCGTCCCTTGAAGCTGGTTACATAGCCATTTATTATGTCGATCAGATCGCCTTCCTGTACTTGCTCTATATTTTCATCCCATAAGGAGAGAAGTATACGTCCTGTTCTATCTCCAACGGTTGAATCAACCACACGATGTGCTTCCCCATCCTTAGTCTTAACCGTCCTCACCTCGTTCTTTGAGATGACCCTGACTCGGAGTGAAGCGCCACGAACATCTTTCCTCAAGCCCCGTATCGTATAAAGCATATTCAAACACACTGTATCTTTCGGAAACTCCTTTTAATAAGGCAGATTCACGTTGTATGCTATAAGAGTCGTAATAATTAAATTCTTCTTGTTCAGACTCAATTTAATACAGGAGGAGAGAAGCCGTTTAACCCTTCATAATTTTTCTTTGAGAAATGCAACGGAAAAAACAGATTATTTTTTTTCAAACATGGAAGGCTCATATGTCTTATCAAAAAGTATGATTGTGAAGTAAAAAAAGGTAACGAAACATTATATTCTGAGGACTGGTGGTAAAAACAAAAAGCGTCTGAGATGGACATCTTTGCAATATCATTCAAAGTATGATGTCATATCCTGTTACTGCGAAATAGTATGTTTAAAAAAATAAATGGGATTGATTTAAAAGTGCTTTATTAAGGCACTTTGTAAGGTAATAGCAAATGCGGTTGAAATACAAGGCGGTTAAGTCGACGTATTGGTGTCCAGGCGATGACTATGTAACCCGTATATTGTTCTCCCTAAAAAAAATAATACGTGACGGAGACATTATTGTGATCTCTGAAAAGGCAGTTTCAACAGCTAAAGGTAATATTATCAGCGAAGCGGGCGTGAAACCTAGCATTCTCGCGAATATTATTTCACGATTTTGGATGCGTGTGTTTTGGGGGTACCTCTTGGGTTACTTGTGTCGATTCAGAAAAGAAACCCTCAAGAGACTGAAGAATTACCCGATCGAAAAAGGTAGTTGCCATAAGCAAATTGTATTAGATTACGCGGGTTTCTTCCAGGCTTTACATTACGGTTCAGAAGGAGGGATCGACATCAGCAACCTACCTTACGCATATGCTTGTCTCCCCCTGAAAAATCCTTCAGAAGAAGCCTACCACATTCTTAATCGAGTTATTAGAGAAACCGGGAAAAGAGTTATTATCATTATAGCTGACACAGACTCCACGTTCTCTTTTAGAAGCCTTCATATTACGTCTCGTCCCCACCCTATTGACGGCATAAAATCTTTTCAGAACCCACTTCCCTTTCTTTTTGGTAGGATTCTGAAGCTCAAACAGCGGGCGACGCCCTTAGCGGTGGCTGGACATAAGATTAGTGTCGAGGACGCTTTACGTTTCTCAGAAATAGCGCATCATGCAAGAGGTTCTGGTGCTGGAAGAACTGTCTGGGATGGTGCTAAGAAGTTTGGAGTCGGACTATCTGAAATAAACTGGGAGATGTTAAAGAAAATCAACCATTATCCCATCGTACTGATACGAAAGGAGAACACTTGAAGGTGTATACCGTAATTCATATCGATTTTTTTTAGATGTTTCTTTTATTCTACTCCCAAAAAAGGAATTGTCGATAATCCTTCCAGTTATGAGGATTAAGAATGGGAATGAATAGATTGAGCATCGTGTACGGTAAATAAGTTTGGAGTATTTGTTTTGGTGAATCGAATTCTGTTTTTCACTCAAATAGCTTTTCATATGCAGGCACTATGTCGGCGGTAAAACTTTTGACTCCTTCTACGGTTTTATAGTGCTGTATCATGTCCTTTAATATGGAAAAAGGGATTGTCGCAATGTCAACACCCAATTCAGCCAGTTCTCTAATTTGTCTAGTATTTCTGATGCTTGCAGCAATCACCTGTACATTGTAATCGTAGATTTTATAAATCTGTAATATCCTTTTCACCAAATCCAGTCCACTATACACACCATTGTCATGGCCTTTCGCTAAAAGTCCCCTCAAATCTTTGTTTTGGTAGAGCTGCGAAACCGAGTTCTCTTGGCTAACTCGTCGGACAATTTGTTTTGCTAAGATATTCTGTACGTGGGTAGATTCATAGTAGTCTCCCTTTTGATAGTCCACGCCCCTCTTCAAGTCCAACTTCGTTCGAATGTAATCATCTATTCTTCCTATGAAAGGACTGACGTATGCGGCTCCTGCCTTTGCTGCCAAGAGCGCCTGTTCAGGCGTCATAATTAGCGTGGTGTTGACGGGTATATTCTCTTCACTTAGTTGCTTTATCGCCTGTAAACCATCAAACAGGTTCATCCCAGCCTCCATACAAGTGTTAATGGGAATCTTTATTGCGACATCCCCGTGAGGACTGAACGTTTTGTATAGCATTCTTGCTTGTTTCATTATATCCGTGGCCTTTATGGCGATAACTTCGAGGCTAACAGGGCCGGGAACAGTCTCAAGGATCTCCGCGATGTAGTCCTCCATAGTCATTATTCCCCCTCTCGCGTCAACCGCCTTTTTAATTAGCGAGGGATTAGTAGTTGCGCCATCAATGATCCCCCAAGAACAAGCTGATTTTATCTCCTCCAAATCTGCTGAATCGATAAAAATTTTCATTGCTGATCCAACCCCACAATTAATAGTTTTAGTTCAAACAGTATACATTATAAAATCTTTTGTTGTAAAAAATGCTTGACTTTGAGGAATAATAACGCCTTCTGTAGTCCAATTAAACGTCCACAATCCAGCTTCATCCACAATCAAGCAACCAAGAATAGATATTTTTTCTAGTCTGAAGTGGATTTTGCTATTGTTATTTTGTTTTCAGTAGACTTTGTATTTTTTCAAGGTCTTTGAACACGTTAATGTTGTGAAATGTGAGAAGCTCTTTATCTAGTTGTTTTATTACCGTTGTGGAGAGGTAGAGAACCTCTTTTAACCGAGAAATCATGTTTATCAGCATTAATTCTTTGGAGGCTATACTCTCCATAGAAGCTCGGTATGCCTCCTTTGTCCTATAAATGGCTTGAAGGGGCTCAATGTAGCCGTTGGGCCATCTGGGGACTACCGCATCATTATTTGGTGCGAGGCGTATAAGCATGGAGATAACTTGCTGAGAGATGAGAGGAGTGTCACAGGGGAGGAGAAGAGAATAATCTCCGATAGCGTTCTTGAAACCAGTTAAAGCGCCCGAAATGGGAGCTTTGAAGTCGGATTCATCCGCAAAAACTCTTGTGGATGGAAGGGAATGAGAGTATTCTTCAACCTTGTCTAAGCTGGTTATAACCATCACGTCGTCGACACAAGGTGTTACTGTCTCAATAATGTAGGTGATTAATGTCTTTTGAAATACCTTGAACAGTCCTTTATCTTCCTTGAACCTTTTGGATTCCCCACCTGAGAGAATTATAGCTGAGTACTTCAAGTAACATTCATCTGTTAACGGAAGAGATTCTTTTCCATGGGCATAATTATGTCTGAAGCCTTCGCCGATTCATCGATGGAGTATTTATAACCTCGAATTATGGCTGCTGGGGTTTTTTCCCGGGTATTCCCCATTACGAGCTCAGCAGCCGAAGCTAACTCGTCGCCGATAGCAGCTCTCTTTACTCGCATTACATATCCAAAAAGATCCTTTTCACCCCGTAAATCAAGAAAGGGACTGATTCCTGAAACGCCTATGCAGATATCGACGTGTCCTAAGCGAAATGGTCGACCAAAGGTATCTGTAATAATCACTGCAACCTGTTTACCCGTCAACTCCATAATCCTCTCCCGGATTCGAATAGCAGAACCATCCGAATCAACGGGCAGAAGCGTCACCACGTCGCCTCCAGAAACATTTGACCGATCCACACCTGAATTAGCACAGATCCATCCGTCTCTTGTTTCAGTTATAAGGTGACCACCCACCATCCTCACGATGGATTTGGCCTCTCCTAAAATCACTTCAACCAGTTGAGGGCACTTCCGGAGCCCCTGTGCGACCTGTTTTGAAAATGGTGAAACCGTAACATCCTTCAATCGAACGAGTCTTCCCTCTGCCTTTGACACAATCTTCTGCGTCACAACGATAATATCACGGTCTAATATCGGTGTGTCCTGCTCATCAGCAGCATCGCAAATAAGTTTTCCAATGTCATCGTCTTTCTTTATTAGGGGAATACCTCCAAGTCCAATCACTCGAATTTCCGAGACACCTGTCATTACATCACGTTCCTATCAAGAAGGAATATTTCTGGATAAATGTGGAAGCACCTTTATCTTTTTTGGTTTGAAATCATCGTTTTTTATGCTTATTCTTAACCAATTGTTTTTTCAGCTTTTCGTTTGTTTAGGGCATATTTAACGTGTTATATTCAAAAGTTTTTGATAGGCAACAACAGAAGTTTCAACAATTGCGGGCTGGCACTATCATTATCTGATTCAGTTATTGGTTTTCGACACGATGATTATCATCCCATGAAGCTGTAGGGAGTATACTATCGTATAATAAAGAGGGCAGTTCATGCATTATCGGTTATTTTACAGGAGTTCCATTGAATTGTAAGAAGGGAAATACACGATTTAAGAGTCTTTTTAGTCGATCCTAGTGTTTACTTCATAATAAGCAGAGATATAAAATTGAATAATAGTTCTTATCAGGGCTGGTGTCTATCGCAAGTTCACTAGTTTAATATTCCCCGCTTCTTGCGGGTAGTAATGTAGTATGCTGTTATAAGCCGTGTCTGGTCCAACGTCGTTCATGGCTTTTTCAACTGCTTCTCTGATAGTCATCCCCTCCTCGATTAGGGACCTGAGGAGAACCATGATTGCTTCGTCAGTATGGATTAAGCCGACTTTTTCATCCCAGCTTATGAACGCTTTTGCACCGCGTTCTATGAAGGCTTGTGCAAGTTGTTCGGTGTATAATCCTAAACAGCTACTCATGACGACTATTGAATCGCTAAAGCTGCCTTCCATACTTGTTGTTACAAACAGAGGGCCTATAGTGAAAACTGGCTCTTCCGCGGAGTCATCAGGGTCTACCTTGCCTGATTGAATTTGCTCTGATAATTGCTCAAATAAATACTCATAAGTATTATATGGTTCCTCTGTGAAGAGGAATGTTGGTTTGGTGGGGTCGTGTTCAAGTACGCCTGCATGAATTCTTAGAACGATTAGGCTGGATCCATACTTTGGAAGCTGTCGATAGAAGTCTACCGTTATATTGGTGTCTTTATACGTGTTTGTTGTTATATCTTTAGAGGTGAGAAACGCTGTGACTTCGTTTGTGAACTGGGGATTTGTAGAGTAAAACAAGTCAACGATTGTTACACCCTCATTGACAGGGGTTTGCTCCTGATGAGGAAAAAAAAAGTAGGTAAGGACTATGATACAGATGGCTAGTGGGATCAATCCATAGACTCGTCTCTTCAGCTTATGTTTGGATTCAAGCTTATTTTCCCGACGTTTACGACGTGACAAACTCACTAACCAAATAACGTTTAAGCAAGAAAACACTTATTCTTTATGTTTATCCACTTAGAGGAGAGTTTTATATGGAAGTCGGGAACAAGTATGCCAGTCAAGTAGTTAATATCTGTAACCATAACTTGTTCCCTAGTAAGCATTTCCCGTGCATGTTTAAACTTCTTAAACACAAGGAAATATGAAGTCATGTCTGTTAAAGTCATACTTGATACCAACTTCTTGATGCTTTCACCGGTATTTCATGGTGATGTTTTTGAGGAGTTAGATAAAAGCATAGGTAGGAGAACTGAGAAGATCGTTTTAACGCCGGTTTATCAAGAGCTTGAAAGAATTTCAAAGAAAGGCGGTAAGAAGGTGAGGAAGCAAGCTGAAACAGTGTTGAAACACATTGAGAAGGATGATTTTAAATCTGTTGACATCGAGTTGAAGTCATCGGAGACTGTGGATGATCTTATCGTGAGGATTGCAACATTGTGGAAATGTTTTGTCGCAACAAATGATAGAGCGCTTAGGAAAAGACTCATAATATCAGAGATACCAGTGGTTTATCTAAGGCAGCGAAATCGATTAGAAGTTAAAGGCTAATCGGCCTCTAACCATTAAAGAGCGTGAAAATCATCTCTGAGAAAGTTCAGCCACTTAACTGAACATAAGAAGGCAATTCATAACGATAAATGGTATCCCACGCCGTCTTCAAATCGCAGTATCAACAGGTAGAACAAGAGCTAAAACTATGAAGTGGTTTGGATCACTATCGTCGTTATGACGACTTAGCTAACGAAGTTTTAATTAAACAGTTAATGAAGAGCGACATCAACTTTAACCGATGTATTTATATTTACCTTATTTTATAAAACCGCAAAAGACAGGTCAGAATCCAACATAGAATGGGACGAGTTAGATATGGAAAATCAGAAGTATGTGTATACTTTCGGCGAAGGTAATGCCGACATGAAAATGCTTCTTGGTGGGAAGGGAGCGAACCTATCAGAAATGACAAATCTCGGATTACCCGTGCCTCCAGGCTTTACCATAACAACGGAAGTATGTAGGAAATATTATGAAAATAATAAGTACCCTGAGGGTTTACAGGATCAGATAGATGCCCATTTGAGTATGCTTGAGAAAAAGATGGGAAAGCGTCTAGGAGACTTGGAGAACCCCCTTTTAGTCTCTGTACGTTCAGGAGCACCTCAGTCGATGCCGGGGATGATGGACACCGTTCTTAACCTCGGTCTTAATGATGTGACGGTAAAGAGTCTAGCAAATCAAACTCAAAACGAAAGGTTTGCTTATGATTGTTATCGACGATTTATGCAAATGTTTGGTAATGTAGTCATAGGGTTAGAGCATGGGACATTTGAGGCAATACTCAGCGAGGTTAAAGGTAGATACGGTGTTACATTAGACACCGACATGAGTGTAAAAGCCCTGAAGGACGTAGTTGCGGAATATAAGAAAATCTTCCTGAAAGAGACTGGAGAGACTTTTCAACAGGAACCTCACAAACAACTGTCTATGAGTATCGACGCGGTATTCAAGTCATGGAATAATAGGCGAGCAATCACC
>JAZFSF010000073.1:0-2145 GCA_036446055.1 Bathyarchaeia archaeon
CTTGGATACGGTGCGGGCTTCTTCCTCTGGCACTCCAACTGCTTTGTAAATGCTAAAAGCTACTTTTTCTAGATATTCATGTGGAAATGTAGGCATTTCATTTCATCCTTTCTAATTTTCTTTGATTATCTATCCTTTTTGTAACACATAAATTTATGGGGGAGTCACTTTCCAGTTTTCGTTATTTCTATCAAATATTTTGCTTTCTCGTCAAATAAATCTCGAACATCATGTAATACAACGAACGGAACAATCCTTAGGATTCTGATAACTCTTCGGGCGAGATTTCTTCCAATCTCTGGTATATTGTGGACAAAATATTGCTTCCGAACGCATCAACAAGTCGATCTAAGGTACTGTTAATTATGTTTTTTTGAAGTTCAATGTCTTTTATACGGAAGTAAACGAATTCGAAACCGCCTCTTGTTGAAACGGCTCTTCGATCAAGAAACCCTTTTTTGTTAAGTCGTTCCAGGGTAGTACTTATCGTGGTATATGCTAAACTTTTACTTTTATTAATCTCGGTGAGTACATCTCTTGCAGAAGCCTCACATAATTTTTCCACTATTTTTAGGGTTTTCAATTCTAAGGTTCCTAATTCCATTAGGAGCATCTCCACAAGCAACTATAGACTTAGGAAGTGATAAAAAAAAAGGTTCTTAGTCCCTATGGGATGGCTGGCTAGCCATTAAAATCTGCGGTAAATCGGTAAGTTACAAAGATAGCTTATGTTAAAAAGCTTGCACCTAAATTTTGTTCTTCTTCACGAGATCCCAATCTATATCATACCCCAATCCAGGTTCTTTGGGAGCATAAACCATTCCCTTGTCGTCTACTTCAATATCCTCGACTAGACCGTATTTGTTGGCGCCATCTGCTGGGAACACCTCGTAGTAATCACAGTTTGGGATAGCCATTGTGACGTGAAGGTTGGCTACGTTGTTGAGGGAGTTACCTCCGTGGTGGATCTCACATTTCATTCGAAACCCGTCTGCTAAATGTGCTATCCTTACTAGAGGCGTGATTCCCCCACAAACTGCCACATCGCCTCTCAGGATATCGGTTGCCCGTTGTTGAATCCATTGGGCCATTCCATAAAAACCGCCGGGAGCGTATTCGGTACACATGAGGGGTACATCCAGTTTTTCCCTCAGTTTCACGTAATTGTATATGTCTTCTTCAGAAAGAGGATCCTCATACCAGAAAAAGTCCAGTTTTTCGATGGCTCGACCGACACGAACCGCTTCTTCGTAGTTGTAGGCCCACATAGAATCCAGCATGAGAACCATGTCATCTCCTACTGCTTCACGAAGTGCACGACATATCTCTACATCCTTTTTAGGTATCCCATGGGGATGCGTCTTGTATGCAGTCCAGCCAAGAGATTGAAAATGTAAGGCTTCTTTTGCATAAGCTTCTGGGTTTGGTAGCCATGCAGAACTTGCGTAAGCTGGTACTTGCTCTTTACATGTTCCAAGCATACGATGAATTGGTAACCCTGCTGATTTGCCTGCCAAATCCCATAGGGCTACGTCCACGGCTCCTATTGCTCTCAGCGAGACTCGACGGTGCACATTCCACATCTCTTGCCATATAGCACCGATGTCTAATGGATTCCTGCCCAGGAGCATTGGCTTCAGAATGTCGATTAATGGACCGGCAAATACGTCTGCTCCTTGGCTTTGAGATCCAAGAAATGAATGCCCTTCGATGTCTTCGTCGGTTTGTATAGTCACGATTCCAAGCTTTATTTCTCCGCCATGACTGCTTCTACCCGTTTTCCAAGGCTTGATAGGCCATTTAAACAGTGTCACAGTCAA
This sequence comes from Bathyarchaeia archaeon, assembly GCA_036446055.1. GTDB lineage: Archaea > Thermoproteota > Bathyarchaeia > RBG-16-48-13 > DAOVBJ01. Next base: position 1,821 of record JAZFSF010000073.1, read on the forward strand.
ATCAGTTATTCTCATAGCTATCTCCTATCAAAATACAATTGTAACAACTTTAATACACGCGCATATTAAAGCTATACAAAGGATCCAGTTTTCATAACCCATAAAGACATCGAATCTGAACCAAACAACGCGTCAAATCCTTCTATATCACTATTCCACAACTTTTCACGAGTCAATATTCTAAATACCGTCTTCAAAAACGTCCTCAAAAAATAATAATCGCTTAATCTAACTATACATCAAGTCTTTTTGGCTTTATCTGTAATCAAGTATCCACGTTCAATTCATTGATTTTTTTTCTGGATTATTTTACTGGATTAACAAG
>JAZFSF010000074.1:0-2267 GCA_036446055.1 Bathyarchaeia archaeon
ATTGAAAATCCCATGGCGAGACGATGACGATATCATTTAGTCTTATCCACGCTCGCCGCTTCATCTTACCCCGTATCCTACACAACCGAGTGAAGCCATCCAAGCACTTGACCATTATCCGATCGTAGCCCAATAGTTTTTCAGCGATACCTAAAACCTCATACTCCCTATTTGGCAGTCGAGGCTTGATAAATGATTCACTTATGACCTTTCTTTTCCCCACAACACAACACCTCCATACTACTCCACTCGAACTATTGCTGGGCGTCGTCTTCCCCAGCATTTTTTACAGTAAATAGGTCTATTACGTTCAGGTTTGAACGGAACCTTGCATTCGTTCCCACAATCGGAGCATATTCCTTTATACGTCTTCACGGGTTCACGTTTTGATGCGTGGTATCCTTTTAGTTCTTCGATCGTCGTTTTCGTTAAAGCTTTTATTCGGTTTAACTCAGACATTTGTCCGTAGCTCACAAGGGTTATCGCGGTCCCTTCGAGTCCCATTCGCGCTGTTCTGCCTATTCTGTGAAAGTACACTAAGGCGTCTAATGGGATGTCGTAGTTGATTATATGCGTGATTCCTTCAATGTCTAAGCCTCTTGCGGCCACGTCAGTCGCAATCAGAAACTGCAGCTTTCCTTTTCGGAACGAGTTAACAGCAAAGTTTCTTTGCGATTGAGTAAAACCACCATGCAACGGTTTTGCATCATATCCTCTAGCTTTTAACTTATCTGCTACTTTGCTTGTTCCTCGGCGTGTTTTGCAAAATATTATCGCTCGATCCACAGGTTGATCGTCTAAAATGCTGCATAAGATATCGAGTTTATCTCTAGGCTTTACAATCACGTAATGTTGGTCAATCTGTTTAAGAGCTATCTCATCTTTGCTCACGAGGATTTTTTCAGCGTTTTTGAGGTATCTGTTACATATTTTCCAGACAGATTGATCGATGGTCGCAGAGAAGAGACTTGTCTGTCTATCGGCTGGTACCTTTGAAAGGATGTAGTCGATGTCCTTTATGAATCCCATGTCGAGCATTCGATCGGCTTCATCGAGAACAACCATTCTTACCTTACCCAATTTCAATGTTCGTCGTTTAATATGATCGATTATGCGACCGGGTGTGCCGACAACAATGTGAATTCCTCGGTTCAACTTATCTATTTGTCTTCGAATAGAACTTCCGCCGTAAATAGCCAAAACCTTATAATTGGTGTATTTACAGAGTTGGCGGATATGTTCTGCTGTTTGGACGGCGAGTTCGCGGGTTGGCTCCAAGATTAATCCTTGAACTCCATTGTTTCCGGAGATTAAGCGATCAATCATAGGAATTCCAAACGCAGCGGTTTTTCCCGTTCCGGTGTGCGCCTGTCCAATCACATCCTTACCTTCAAGTAACGGGCCTATTGCCTGTGCTTGAATTGGAAAAAGACTTTCAAATCCCAGTTCTTCAATTCCACTTAATACTTCTTTACTTAACGACAAATCTTCAAAGCAGTTTATCTGCATATTTTATATCACTCATATCACAAAAATCTAACATGCTAATCTAAATAACTTACGAAGCTTCTTTAGTCAGGAACATGAGAATGAATCGTTGTGATCTAGCACCCCAGTAGGGCATCTCCTATAAAAAGGTTTACCGTTTCCCCTCACCCTAGACAGAGTAATTCATGTTGAGTAAACTTCGTCATCTTTGATGTTAAATGTTTTACAATTATCCATTGGAATCATGATTCGATAATTATTTCCTGATTTGAAGATGGTTCTCTAAATTTTAAGCTTGCTAGCTGTGTGGTCACTCAGGTGATTTATACTTCAATCGCCTTTTTCGTACTCCAGCTTTAGGTCTAGGTACTCGTTAACGGTGGGTTTTCCTAATTTTTCATATTCCTCAACGGTAAATTCGAGTTGCAGGGGCGCTCTCGATGACGGTCTCTGCGACGGAAGTGGTGGTCGAAAGGACGTCATGGACTTTTGCAGTTCCTTCATGTATGCCCTTACTATTCGCATCGCCATTCGTTCCTCTTCAGTTTCTGGTTCTTTCACAATTATATCTTCCAAGCGCGGTATTCTCGGTGTCTCCAAACCTTGGTCAGACACGGAGGTGATGGGACTGAATTGGATGATAATCCTATTGCTTCGTGTTTGTATAGCGACGATTTTGACCTTTCGTTCAATAATTCGCGTAACCATTGTCCTCATCACTCTCAATAGTTAGCGTGTAACATAAATTTATCTGGTCACGCCCTACTACGTTGCAGTCA
>JAZFSF010000075.1:0-11149 GCA_036446055.1 Bathyarchaeia archaeon
CATCATTAGAATTTTATGGAATTTCCGCTTTTTCTATGGAATTCTAATGGAATTCCAATTCGGCGATTTTAGAGTAATTTAATTTTAAATCGGCGATTTTGGATTAATTTTTAGATGTTTGAAGTTGTTGTTTTATAATGGAATTTCAATGGAATATTTTTGTTTTCTATTTGAATTGCAATTTTTCGAGTTTGAATTCTATATAGAGGTTACATGTTTACTAGTCATCAAGCTTTGTTCTTGGGGAGAGGATTAGAGTTTAAGCCGGCTAGTCGATTATACTGTGAGGTTGAATGTGTTTTGCGAGGGACTGATAGTTTATCGAACTCCTCTATTTACTTTCGTTCGACCGTTTAATTTATAAAAATTCACTATGATTTATCTCCCTTTTGAGTTATGGGAGGTTGGTTGGTCTATAGATAATGTGATATCGGTAGAGTTTTGTATGGGTTGTAGATAAATTGTAAACCGCTTGTTTATCGTGATTTTAATAAAAGATGGCTATTTTGGGATTATTTACGTGCTGGATAAGGTAAACATGTGGTGTCTTATGTTTTAGGAACAATATGTTGCACAATCATTACATTGTTTCGTTGCAAACCCATACAAATAAGAGTATACCTTGTTTATCCAAAAACAATATTAGAATTTTTTGTCATCGCTTCAATCAAATATCTCAATGGTGCTACCGGTTCCTGTGAGAGGGTCTTTTTTCAATCTAAATTCCAGATATTAATAGCCAGCTACATAATATCAATTTATTTTATTAATTTAGAAATAAATACGTATCCAATGAGAAGTAACATAGAAGCTTTATGAAAGATTAAACGTATACTTGTTATCTTCTCAAAGTATTAGTTAGCTTCGATATTACACGACCACATAACTATATCATAAAAGGATAAATATACGAAAAGGATTTTCCATATACGTATCAAAACGAAAAGGTGAAGTTTTTTGAAGATAGTAGAATGGGATGAATACACAACCCTTTTGGATAAACTAAATGAGAGTATACAGCTTCGAAGTTTCGATGGCATTGTGGCCATAGGTAGAGGAGGATGCATCATTGGAGCGTTTCTGGCCTCAAAGCTTGGACTACCGACATTCTATCCAGTTTTTGTAAGGCATGTTGGGAGAGGAAACAACGTTCGTATCGTGGCTCATGACACAATATCTAGTTTTATGAATACTTTAGCCCAAACAGAGTTCTTACAGGGTAATTTCTTAGTGGTTGATGACTGGCTTTGTGAGGGAAGAGCGATGAAATTTATCCTCGATCGAATGCCAAAAGGAGCCTCAGTAACGACTATGGTTATGTTCAACCGCAAAGGTTCAGAGTTTAAACCAGACTATGTGGGAGAATATCTGGAAGAGGAAGAACGAGAAATCATGTTTCCATACGATGCACTGGGATGAGACAGGCTTCGACAATTTACTTCAAGATAAGTAGGATAATCAAGGACACGCCAGAGAACTGACATCGAAGGCTTGTTCCTGTCTTTTAGGAGATAGGGCTTCTGCTGACGCTCCCTTTCTATATAGTCCTGATTTTTCCTATACATTCATTTTAACTATTTATTGAATTATCGATCCAGCCTTAATTACGTTGACGGGCGTCAATAGTCTGCTCATTGTTTGTTGGTCACGCATTGAACTACGGTACTCGGACAAGCTTGTTTTCTCTCGTCAAGCCGAAAAATCGCTACATCTCCTTCGGCTCCAGATTTCAAGATTCCGATGCTTTCGCTCAAGCCAAGAATCGCCTCTAGTCAGAGTCTTGACGAGGCATTTCTGTTACTCTTTGCTCTCTTGTTTAATCGTTAATAGCAGCAACGCCATAACGAGTAGCATAATCGTTCCACCCAAGAAGGGCGTGCGAGTATTGAGGCCTTCTGCTAATGCCATAAAAAAATCGGGCCGACGATTCCACCTACGTCCATAAAGGTGCGAAATAATCCAATGGAAATTCCCCGAAATTCGGATTTAACGATGTACGAGAGCAGTACTGTAAGCGTTACTGATACGAGTCATGCTCCCAATCCATCAATAATACCGAGAGGAATGATGAAGCCCAAGGAATCTACAACTGTATAACCATAGATGCAGAACGCTTTGATGACGAGGCCCAGCAAGATCGTTTTTTTTCCGCCCAATTCGATCAGACATGTAGCCCGAAAGAATTGTGGCAGTAGTAAATCCTCCCGTCCTTGCGGCTGTTATGATTTCAATGATACTAACGTCAAATCCTAAGGTTTCATGTAAGTATAGGGGAAATACGGTGGACATCACCCCGTTCATGACAAACATCCGTGTAAAACTGATGACACAAATCACGATGAGCTCCCACTGAATGAGGCTTTTCAAGGAGTCACCGAGGGAATGCGTACTGGTTGACGCAATCCCTGTTGCTTTACCTATCGTCCTCAATTCCTTGGATAAAAACGCGAGGAAACAGCTGACGCTGATTAAACCAAAAGTGATGTAGAAAACGAAGTAGTAGCCCGTGACGACGGCTAACAAGGCTCCAATGGGTGCACCGATGAGGCTGCCGATGAATTCAATGCCCTGGAACGTGCCTACCGCTCGACCTCGCTGTTTTGAGTCAAAGAGATCAATCTGGAAGGTATTTCGATGAAGACTCTTGCAAGAAACCAGGCAGATATCACATATCCAACGAGAGCTCCAGACGGATCCAAATCCTTTGCAAGGATTGGTAAAAAGGCCCCGGAGAGTCGCATTCCTAAAAAGATGGAGAACCCTATAAACAACAACTCATAATAGATACGGGGGTAAGTACGCAAATTCTTCATCGTTAATCCTCTTCTCGCTGGTAACTCGTTTATACTCTCAAGCCATAGGGATAAGACGAAAAACATTACACAACCAACATATAAGCTTCACCAAAAAGCATCCCATCTTTTCAACAACTTGTCAGAAATGTGAGGTTCAGATCGAACTAAAAATCCCTGTTTGTACATACACATTTTGAGTGTTGTTGTTTCGTGTGCTTGGGTTGATCCACGTATTCGATTCTTATGTTTTATAAGATAGTATCTGTGTAATGGGTTTCGCTGAAGGTTCTATGGTCCAAAGAAGGGGAGTAACTCACGGATACTGGGTTGTAGAAAAAAGGTAGCCGGCTTCTTCAAGATTCTTGGTCAGGTCATGCAAATACTGTTTCTCAGGAAGCTCCAAGGTTAGAGTGATCCTTGTTTTCCCAAGGCTTATTCGGGGATCGGTTCGATCATGGTTTATTGTTACCACATTGGCTTTATAATTAGCTATGATTGATAATACATTCTGTAAGATTCCCGGTCTATCAAAGAGTAAGCCAGAAATCTTTACAAATCGGGACTCCTTGTATAGTGATCTCTCCACTATTCTGACGAGTAGCGACATATCGATGTTTCCACCGCTGATTATCACTCCCACGTTCTTTCCCGTAACATCAATTTTCTTGCTCAACAAGGCAGCGAGACCTACTGCTCCAGCAGGTTCAACAACTTGCTTCGTACGTTCCAGCAACAGGAACGTGGCATCGGCGATTTCATCATCGGTTACAACGACGACTTCATCGACTAACCGTCTAATTATATCGAATGTGAGTCGACAGGGCCGTTTTATCGCTATTCCATCAGCGATAGTGTCAACATTTTGTAAATTCACGAGATTCCCCTTTTTCAGGGATGCCACCATGGATGCAGAGCCAGCTGCTTGAACACCATAAATCGCAACCTCGGGATTCAAGTTCTTGACGGCTACGCTGACTCCCGAGATCAAACCTCCTCCACCCACTGGAACAATGATTACGTCGAGATCGGGTAAGTCTTCCATCATCTCCAGACCTATGGTGCCCTGCCCAGCGATGACAGCAGGATTATCGAAGGAGTGTATGAAGACACTGTTCCGCTCATCACATATTCGAGAGGCTTCTGCAACGGCTTCATCATACGTTTTTCCATGCAGAATAACCTCAGCGCCATAGCCTATGGTTGCTTGTACTTTAGCTGTTGGAGAAAACGTGGGCATGACGATGACTGCCCTGATGCCAAGAGAAGAAGCCGCAAACGCAACGCCTTGAGCGTGGTTTCCCGCTGATGCAGCAACACATCCCCTTGACATTATCGCATCCTTCATTTTCGAGATCGCATAATACGCCCCGCGTATCTTGAAGGATCCTGTCCGTTGAAGACACTCCAGTTTAAGATAGATTTCTCCACAAAGTAATCTACTTAAGGTTCGTGAATGGACTAACGGCGTACGATGTACAACCTTATGAACAAGAGAATAAGCTTCATTAATACTGGTAAAAACGTCTTGAAATTGCTTTTCCAACGCCCTCAAAAAGAGCTAGCATAATAGTCTTATTAAATCTTCCCGACCAGTGTATCTACTAAAAGTGTCATAGGCTGAAAAAAAGTTCTTAAAAAACCCTTAAAAGTATCTAGATAGAAGAGGGGGAGAAGATTAACTAGTTAGAATTCGAAAAAGGGAGCGTTATAGCTCTGTCGATGTTCAGTTAGCGCTAATTAATGTAATCGTCTTAGATCCCCATGTGAAGCATATTATCCGAATGATCTCTTTACAAATATAGCTTCTTGTAACTGAAAAGACATGCATTCCCATCAATCAAGTAGAATCGAGTGTTTATAAAAAAGGAGTAAGTAGCATTAAAGAGGACAACTGTTTTTAATTATAAGAGAATAATATGATGTGTAGAAGGGACAATGAAGTGACCTCAGTAAACATGAAAGTAGATGAACACTACGATAGAACGATTCAAATAAATTTTCCTAAAACGTGGGACGTCAGCGTTGTGAGGATGGCTGGACACAGCGCGCCAGCTCTAACCGATGAGCAAATCCAAGACGCACTGAACCACCCCATCGGAAGCCCAACCATACAAGAGCTGGCAAAGGGAAAAACGGGCAAGATTGTCGTCACTTGTGACGACCTTGAGAGGCCAACTCCCGCCTACAAGGTTTTCCCCTTTATCATGGAGGAACTTAAGAAGGCAGGTATCTCTGACAGCCAAATCTTCATTATGGGAGTCTACGGACTTCATGCGGCTATGACTGCAGATTCCTATGGAAGAAAGGTCGGCTGGGACATGGTTCGAAGGTTCGACTGCGTCAACCACAACGCTTTCAAGAATCACCAGAATCTTGGAAAGACAAGTCGTGGGACACCCCTCCTAGTTGATTCGGAGTTTGCGAAAGCTGACCTGAGAATAGTTGTATGCGGTATTAAAAAACATCCTTTGGCGGGTGCTGGAGGTGCGGGAAAACATGTAATTCCCGGAGTTTCCTCATTTGACACTATAGCTTATAATCACCAGGTAATAGGAAGGACTGCTGAAAGAGGGATTTGGAAGATCAAGGGAAACGCCGTGAGAGATGATATGCAAGAGGCTGGAAGGATGGCTGATATCGATATAGTCGTTAACTGTTGTTATAATGATAACCGAGAACTGGTGGGTCTTTTTGTCGGAGACTTGGACGATGCTTGGCATGAAGCCGTGAAATATAGTTATGACCTTCATTCAACAAAAATCAGCAATAAGAAGGCGGATGTTGTTGTAGTGAACAGCTATCTACAGGCTCAACAGGGGACTGATTGGTGGCCTGCAATTAGCACATTAAGAGAGGACGGGACAGCGGTAGGCATACACCTGTACACTCCAGGATGGCGTTTAACTCACTACTCAGTTGAAAGTTTTGGTTCATCATCAGACGGTTACTGGGCTAGGATGGAAGGGTATCCAAAAAGAGTGTGGCCCGTTAAGCAGGCTGGAAAAATCATGGTTTGGAGTGAGAAGATAGTAAAAAGGAACATCCTAAGATACTCTGAGAAAGTCGAATGGTTACCTGAATGGCAGGGAATAATGAAACAACTCAAAGCAGTCCACGGAGAAAATGCAACCGTTATGGTGTTCCCGTGCTCCAGGGTACAATTCGACCCAAATAAAGCACCCCTGATTCTCTAAAAACACTTATACTAAATGGCAACGGTAAAACAGCCGGCCCTTTATACAACCAAGGAAAAACGGTTTCCACTAAAGCCAGTTAGAGGTTGCTGAGTGATTGCTGGGCTTTTTCCAGCATCCTATTTTCCTTTCTCTCTTCAATGTTATGTCGTGAGCCTTGGAGGGCTTAGACGAGTATACTGGGAAGGAGAGTAGCACGTGAGGCTTCGCCCTGACTAGCTCCTCTCCTCCTCAGATTGTCCAGATTGAAAGGACCCTTCAGACTTGAAAACATCGATTCAGAACTTTTAACAAGATGGCCTATCTATCCATCAACAAAAAAAGGGTGTAAACAGATAAAAACAACAAGTAATCACTCATCAAGCTCACGCTAAATAGAGGGTAGGAATCAAAATATCAGATATAAAATTATTCTGTTACAATCAAACGATATATTTCTGAAACTACCCGATAACTTTCGGTTTTAGAGACCTTGGAGGATTTAGGTGAGGCCAGGGATTGAGAGACCGCGGGTCACGTAGGCATCAGCTATGGTGTGACAAGACAGACTTTGACCAGATATCATCAATGCTTGCTGAATAGACGTTGGAGCCTTTACTGGCTTTCAAACAGGAGATACGAGCGTTTAAAGTTTTTAACAGTCGCTTTAAAATTTAGGTGAAGACTTTGAAGTTTTAACGTTATTAACGAAGTTCTTTAAAATCTGTAAAGCGTGCTTATTCGTGTTTACTGGTTTGTGACACCTTGCACAGTCGTCGACGCGCTTGCAGATAACGCTTTAACGCGTGGTCTTTAACGCGTTTTTTTACAGTTTTTAAAGCGATATTAAAAATTTTTAATGCGTTTCTTTACAGCATTATAAAAAAATACTTGATACTGTAAAATTTAACCACGTCTTTCAGACAAAAAACTTAAGAGTCTAGTAGACTTTAACGCGTTGAACGTAACCCCTAAAGCGTTGAGTACGCTTTTTCAGTTCTTACATATAAATCAAAGGCATATGTATTTTTATAATCGAGACGAGTTCTAGAAAATGTAAATTCTAAATTTCGTTATATATTAGATAAGTGAACCATTCAAAGTTAGTTAAAAGCGAAAGATTAAAAGAGAAATTTATCTTAAAAATATTGGTTAGCGATAAAACATTTGTTCAAGAGGGTATTGTTTTGAAATATCGAGTTTTAGGTAAAACAGGTTTGAAAGTCTCAATTTTAGGATTTGGTGGGATTCCAATACGGCGGGTAAGCGAGAAAGAGGCAGTTGCTGTGGTGAATCATGCGATAGACGTTGGAGTAAACTTCATTCATACGTCTATCACATATGGTGACAGCGCTAATAAGATCGGCCTTGTAATGAAGGAGAGAAGAGATGAGTGTTTTTTAGCTGTTAAAATTGGTGGTCGGACCAAAGTAGAAGCGGAAGATACATTGAAAAAGAGTTTGGAAGCCCTCAATACTAATCATATTGAAATCGCTGAGCTTCCGATAAACGCCTCCGAGTTCCATAACGTGATGGCTCCTAACGGAGCATACGAGGCTTTTGAGAAGGCAAAGGACGATGGTGTCATCGACTTTATCGGTATAACCAGCCACGATGTAAACTTCCTGAACGATGTCATCCCAACCAAGAGCTTCTCAAATCTTATCACGCCTTTCAACTATGTAGCCACTACTGCAAGAGAAAAACTTCTATCCGTAGCAAACAAGCTCGACATGGGCATCATAGCTATGAAGACACTGGGTAAAGGCGGTTTATCCAACGTGTCTCAGGCTTTACGATACGTGTTGAACCAAGATATAGACACTGCAATAGTAGGAATGAATAAAAAGACGGAAGTTGAACAAAACGTTTCTACCGCTGAAAATCTTCATCCACTAACAGAAAAGGAGAAACACTCTTTACAACAGAGAGCAGCAGAAATCATCAAGGCAAACCGTCTTTCCAGTTCAGGAGCGGTTTTATAGGATAAATTGTTTTACAGAGTTAAAAATAGTTAGATAAATGGCTTTTAGAAGTTCTGAGGAAAAAAAGTTGTCCATAAATCAAGATGAAGTGTTAGAAGAGTTGAGAAAGATAAGGCAGCTTCTTGAGCCGAAGCCTGCTCCGCCTACACCTGCTCCTCCGAAAGGATTAGTGAATGAATTCAAAGACTTCCTTTCAAAGTACCGGGTCATGGGGATGGCTGTTGCCTTCATTCTTGGGTTATATCTGGGAAATTTGGTTAAAGCCTTAGTCGACGATTTTATCATGCCAATCATCGAATTATCGATACCTGGAATGGAATGGGAAACCATCACCGCAGGCCCATTTCGAATCGGGCACTTCATCGGCGCGCTGACAACGTTCCTATTTGTGGCCCTAGTGATCTTCATTTTAGTGAAAATCACTAAACGAATGGGCATCAAATAATCTCAGTATCCACATTTTTTTCAAATAAAGACAATATTCATTTCAGGAATATCATTCCTCAATCATCGATGCAATAATAGAAGGCTTGTCGACTTCAACTCAGATACCAATACCGAGATTCTTTCAGGTTTAGTTAGCTAGCTTACTCGTTCAGGGTGAATTAAAAAATGGGCTCATAACAAATCTTCCCTTCGATCTCCTGATTCTCTATAATTTAATAGTATCTTCGTATCGTTGAAATTAACCGGGTATGATGTATGCCTAGTCATTTCAGGCGAGATCGATGGGAGCTACAAACTGCGACTAAATATCGAGCCTGAAGGCTTTCAGCCTGTTCTTATCTCCTTTGATCTTTTTTAATGTTGATTCGAATTTTATGACTATTCTGACTTTTGGAGTTCTTAACGGCCTATTCGTCTTTATACGTTTGATCTGCTTAGACAATATCTCCTTATACAGCAAGAATCGTTGGTAGGCTAACTCTTTTTCATTTCTGCCTTTTTCACCCATAAACTGCCACCCAGGAGGCGGGCTTAATAGGCTGAATTTTTTCCAGAAGTACATGAGCCGGTCTTCCCCTTTTTGAGAAAGCTTGTATTCTGTTAATCTCCCCACTATCTTTATTCGGATAAGAAGACCCTGCCGCTTATACCTCAACAACCTCATAGAGACTCCTCTCCTCCCAGAGGCAAACGGTGAAGCAGCGAAATACTCCAATTCTCGATAAGCGTCTTCTGCGGTACACCAACCCTTGTAAGACTGCACAAGATACACTATCTCAAGAGTATCCATTTTCACCCTACCGCTACGATCGATGCCCTCCAAAGATATCCTGTATAAAGGGTCAACGTTTGTCGAAGGCGCTGGACGGCGTGCGCGGGCACTCAGCTTCAAAACTACTCAACACCATTTGTAACGTCTTGACGTTGCATTTACGTTTTTCGTTACTTTATTTTAAATAAATCGTATGATATCGCGGGCGACCTCCACCCTGCGCCCTAAAAAATGTATGCCTTAGACACGATGAGGGATTTAAGCCAGTATCTCATTAAGTGTTTTTTTATCAGTGATCTTTTATATCTATTCGTTACGCGTAATCCCCAGTTTTCGCAGAAAACATCCCGATAAACACCCACACTATCGAGAGAAACTTCTAGCAATTGGAGACAGAGTTTTCACCATGAAACGTGCATACATTGCCAAGATTGGGATCAGTCGGAAAGATGACCGGCTTCCAGATCGGTGTATGGAGGTTCCGCGGGTTGTGGAAGGTGTTGAACTTCTAGCAGACGTAGATTCCTTGCTACCGTCCTACTATGCGTTGAGGGACTGGGACGAGAATGGGATACCCACTGCAGAAAAGCTGAAACAACTAGGAATTCGACCCCTATAATCACCTCTCCTCTTTTTTTCGTCACAATGACAAGAGGTTTCAAGTACGAAATGGTTGTAGACTGGAGTATCCAGTCACTCATAGTTTCAACCGCAAGACTTCGTCCCGAAAAGTTAATTGGATTCCCGTGTCAACGATATTAGTGAATGGAAACATGATTGTCATTGTCAAGTTTACCCCAAACATACGTGTTCTAACCAAGACTGCCCAAACCACGATTGATCTGGATGAGAACGCCCACCTGAGTAGTCTCCTGCAGGTTCTTGCCACACAGTACGGTGAGGAACTCATCGACAATATATACGCTTCAAATCTGGACTCCATCGACGCCTGGTCCGCAGTTATAGTCGATGGAAAAGCCGTGTCCCTTCCCTTAACACCCCAATCAGATGTCAAACTCAAGGAAGGCTCCGTGGTCGTTCTCATGAATGCAGTGGGCGGCGGCTAAACCTGTAATCAACTTTCACGTAATTTTCTTCGGGCTTCTTATCATAGCAGGCACCTTCTATGGACTGACTCGCAAACGAAGCTGATACCCTATTCATCCACCCATGCAAGGGATTCTCGGATGCAATTGTAACCTCAATCAGTAGTGACTTACATGCTGGAGGTCTCGACGACTTTATTTCGGAGACTTTCAGATAAACATAATTAGGGACATAACATTTTTTACTTGGTCGTACTGCTGATGAAAATTCTTTTTGTAGAACCGCCAAAGGACATCTGGTTCGTTATGGGGGAATATCTACCTCCCCCCTACGGGATTATCCAGCTTGCAGCATATTTGGAACGTGAAGTGGGAGATGTTGAAATCAAGGTATTGGACTGCACGGCTGAACAAATGGATTGGGTTACGTTGGAACAGCGAGTGCGATCCTTCAACCCTGACATCGTGGCTTCAAGTGCATTAGCCACATGTAACACTTACTTAGTCGTCCGAACCCTTGAGCTTGCTAAAAAAGTCAACCCAGACATCCTGACAATTGTTGGTGGTCAACATTTTACTGCGACCGCTCAGGAAAGCCTGGAAACGTATCCCGAAATCGATGTCATCATTCGAGGTGAAGGCGAACTAACCTTAACAGAACTCGTCGAAGCAGCCCGAATGCATTCTTCTTTTTCTCAGGTAAAGGGCGTGTCTTTCAGAAACAAGGGACAAATCATACACACACCTCCTCGACAGCTAATTGAAAATCTTGACGACCTGCCTTTTCCCGGATACCACTTTGTTAAACACTTAGTTCATAAGTATCACTTTAAGGCGAGTGTTGGCACCGACGCGCCCTACGCTTTGATCGAAAAATCTAGAGGATGCCAGCATCGGTGCACCTTTTGTTCGCAATGGTGCCACTGGCAGG
>JAZFSF010000076.1:0-7430 GCA_036446055.1 Bathyarchaeia archaeon
TTCTTAGAGAATATTATGGTTCCTTACGCGACTTTGAAGGAAAGGGGAGAAATGTTTTTAAGATTCTTATATAAAGGGAAAAAGGAAAGTGATATGTATAGATAAACATAACGGGTGTTTGAGTGGTGAGGAATAAAGGAATTGGCGTTTGGTTCGCAGTCATCACCATTACGGTCTTTGTCTCGGTGCTGGGAACGACTTATTTTTTTGGAGTCGGACCCTTTGCACAAGGACGAACCAAACTCGTGGTATCCACCACCACCAGCCTATACGATACCGGACTACTCGATGTGATTGAGACACAATTTGAAGAGCGCTATGTTATCGACGTTTACTTCATTTCTGCGGGAACGGGCATCGCGATCGAAAATGCGAAGCGAGGCGACGCTGACATGATTTTAGTGCATTCACCATCACAAGAACTTGTCTTTCTTGAAGACGGGTATGGTGTTTGTCGGAAAATCATTGCGTACAACTTCTTCTCGATTATAGGTTTTTCTGCTGATCCGGCAAACATTTCGGGGACGACCCTGATCCAGGCTCTCACCAGGATTGTGGACACGGGACGAGAAGGTGAGGTTGTCTGGGTTTCGAGGGGTGACAACTCCGGAACTCACGCTAAAGAAATAAACCTATGGGGTAAAGCTGGTTTCGATTGGAACGCGATTCGAAATGAAGACTGGTATATAGAATCGGGAACTGGTATGGGGAAGACCTTACTAATCGCTGACGAGAAAAAAGCCTACACCTTGACAGACATAGGGACCTACCTCAAATACTATACCGACGGGTTGATCAGTATCGAGGTTTTGATTGAGCAAATTCCAGATATGCTTAATGTGTACAGCGCTATCGCTGTTAACAAAAACTATAATCCTCAAGCCAGATTTGATGCAGCCATCACATTCATTAAATACTTGGCGTCCACCGAGGGTCAACAACTTCTAGCTGACTACGGAAAGACCACCTATGATAGAAGCATCTTCTTCCCCGCAGTTCAATTGTTAGTGCAAAACACTGACCCCACACTGACTCGATTGATTGAGGACTACGCCTACTTCAACGGCGTTGAGTGTCCCGCTGAATACCAAGACGATCACCCTGAGTTGTATCACTAAACTTTTCTAGGTAAAACCTTTGTATTTGATGTCCTTTGGAGGATTCGTCAACATGACTGTGGAAACAGAGATTGTGGAGATTGCGGTGCGAGCCATCGGCGTCTCCGGAGCAGCAACTCTTCTCGCAGCTCTATGGAGCATACCCCTTGGAATCCTGTTAGGCTTGAAACATTTCCGAGGTAGAAGGGTCATCATAGGCTTCTTCAACGCTATGATGGGACTACCGGCTGTGGCCCTCGGCTTGCTTCTTTACCTATTGTTTTCCCAATCAGGATCTCTTGGGTTCCTTAATCTTCTATACACGCCTCTCGCAATGATTCTGGGGCAAGCAGTGTTGATTACTCCAATAACTGTCAGTTTCACCACGAGTACCATCGAGGTCATCGACCCCGAAATCATGGATCTAGCGATCACTCTCGGAGCATCCGATACAGAAGCCTCCTTGGCAGTGTTGAAAGAATCGATTGGTGGTGTCCTATTGGCAGTTGCAGCAAGCTTCAACAGGGCCATTGCTGAATTGGGTGTAGCCCTCATGATTGGTGGAAATTTGAGAGGATTAACGAGGGTGCTAACCACCTCTATTACCCTTGAAACTACGCGAGGTGAATTACTTCTTGGAATCGCGTTGACCATCATTTTATTGGTGATTGTGTTTGTGGTCAACGTTACTGTTAACATGCTTCAGAGTAGGATGCGGAGTTGGTTGTGGAGATGATAGAGCTCACAGACGTTGTGAAGCAGTTCGATGGCATTGCTGCGTTGAAGAATATCAGCCTCGAAGTAGTGAAGGGAGAAATTTTTTCTGTTATCGGCCCTAATGGCAGTGGCAAAACGACTCTTCTCCGGATTATGGCAGGTATTGATACCCCGACGAGGGGCACCGTATTTTTTGACGGTGAAGAAATGAATAGAAAAAACCTTGTGAAGCTTCGAAGAAGAGGTACCATGGTCTTTCAGAAAACAGCGTTATTCAACACCACCGTGTTTGGGAATATCGCTTACGGTCTTAAATTAAGGCAGTTTTCACAACAGGAAATAAAGAAGCGCGTTACAGACGCTCTTGACATTGTGAAGTTACATGACTACGAAGAACGATTAGCAAAGAGTTTATCGGGAGGCGAAAAGCAGCGAGTGGCCCTCGCACGAGCCCTTGCTCTGGACACCGAGATCCTCTTTTTAGATGAGCCAACTGCCAATCTTGATCCGAAGAGCGTCTCCGTCATTGAGGAAACGATTACCTGGATTAACCATGAACGGAACACGACGGTGGTTCTGGCCACTCACAACATGTACCAAGCAGAGACTTTAGGCGAGAGAACCATGCTCCTCATTAATGGCGAGATAAGTCAGATTGGACAATCCAAGGAGATCTTCACCCTTCCCTCCACGCAACTATCGGATTTTACGCGAATCGAAAACATCTTTTCTGGCATCTCAACGATGCAGGCGGAAGGAACGACCATCGTCACCCTTGACAATGGACCGAAGATCGAAACAGCTCAAGGTCAAGGGGGAAGGGTCACTCTCTTCATTCGACCAGAAGATATCATTCTTTCCAAGGAAAGGATTGTGTCTAGTGCACGAAATGTTTTCGCGGGTCAGATTGCAGGAATCACCGATTTAGGGTCCTTAGTGAAACTAAGAGTAGATGCAGGATGTGAATTCGTGGTTCAAATCACTAAACGTTCCTTTATTGAAATGCGGCTCAACATAGATTCTCGGGTGTTTCTCACATTTAAGGCAAGTTCCGTACACGTGTTATGATGGAACAAATCTTCGAAGGTTGTTGAACGAAGTTGAATCTAAGGTATTAGCCACGTAGTTCTCTTTTGTATGTATTTGAGAGCTTAACCGCCCTCGGCCAAAGGGATGAATACGAGTTCTTCATACTTTGACTTGAAGTCTAAAATCCTTTGAAGTCCACCGCTACGCCTTGTGGCAAGCCATCCCTGTTTTGTGAGGTTTTGAAAGAATTCTTTAGCCTTCGCTACGTCGTCAGCATTGTCCTTCTTCCATAGGAGTATGATCTTCGCACCGTCCTTTGAAATATTCATCAAATTCACACAGATTGCTTGCAGATTACCCATATGTTAATGTGAGTAGGGATGTTTAAGGTTTATAATATACAGCCTTTTCGTGTAGTTTTTTTACATTATTTTGAAGAGAGTTTTAGTTACCAAATGAGTTGAAGACCCTTCTTTTCCAAGATCGTAGTTGAATCAGCTTTCAAATTCCAATTAACTAACGAACATTGACAGCCATCTAGTTAAATACGCCTAACATCCCTCGCGAACTAGTAAGTGATGAGCATATGTGACGTTCAAATATATCCAAAAAATATAAAGCACATTTGTATTCCTGATAACATCGTAGATTAAGATACACTGAAGACAAATAAAGGAAAAACCAAAAAAGAATAGTTGAGGATACGATTTTTCATTAGAGTTGAAAAGGATAATTGAATAAATGATAGAGTTAATCGACTATCAAAATATTCCGATAGGTTTCAAAATTGCCCTCGTAGCTGGTAAAGAAGTTAATAAGTAAACGAATTCCATCGGATGAGGTCCGTAATCAAATCCCCCACGTAGTTTCGACTGTGATTAACAATATTTTTCGCGGTAACGATTCCGTATAAAATATCGTTTTTAATAACTACTAGTTTACTTATGTTGTGTTTCTGCAATATATTGGAGGCTTTTAGTAAGTCTTCATCAGGGTCAATAGTTATCAAAGGCATGGACATTATTTCAGAGGCTTTGGTCTTTGATTGGTTATGTCTTTGCGCCGCAATTTTGTTTACGATATCTCTTTCAGTTATGATGCCTACGGGTCTGCCCTTCTCTAGAATGACAACGTAGCCTCCAAAGTTTTTGTCAGCAGCCATCACACAGGCCACATCAGTAACTGACGCATCGAGGTCGATTGTGATTACATCTTTCGTCATTATATCCTTTATCTGATAAGACATATCTCCCACTTACGGTAACTAACTCTTCTAATCGTTTTTAAATCTTATTAACGAAATGATGTGCTTTGAGTGCAAGCAGCGACAAACAATATTCTCGAATATCAAGTCAAACAGCAATACAAACAAATGAAAACTCACTACAAACAAACTATTTCTGCATAAATGATAGATATTTTAAAATAGCTACTGGTCAATTGACTAGCTAACTAGTGAGAGATCAAAATGAATGCAATGACCGATAAATATGTTGGTAAGCTTCTCAGAGTTGACTTGACAAAAGGAGAAATCGACCGTTTCGAAGTCCCTGAACCAATCCTCAGAATGTTTCTTGGAGGAACCGGATTAGGAGTTAAATACCTTTACGACGAAGTCTCACCTGGAACAGAATGGTTTGATGCGCAAAACCGCCTCATAATAGCTGCTGGGCCCCTGAATGCCACATCCATCGGAGGTTCCGGATCCGTCTCGGTAGTCTCGAAGGGTCCACTAACTGGCGGTGCTGGATGCAGTCAGGCAAATGGTTACTTTGGAGCCTATCTTCGACGCTGCGGTTTGATCGGCATCATCATCCAGGGTGCGGCTCAAAGTCTTCAATACTTATACATAACCCCTGACTCAGCTGAGCTCAAGGATGCAGCTTGGCTCACGGGTATTGACACATATCAGACACCTGAGCTGCTGAGACATGAATATGATTGTAAGGAGCGTGAGTTAACGGTTGCCTCCATCGGACCAGCGGGGGAGAACCTGGTTAAGTTTGCGGGAGTGTTCTTCGATTACGGTCACTCTGCTTCACATAATGGATTGGGCGCTGTCATGGGATCGAAACGCTTGAAAGCCATTGCCATAACCCGTGGAACACACACGCCAACGTTACACGATGCCGACCGCGTCCGCGAGCTTTCACGGACTCTCATTGAAAACGTTCGAACCCAGTCCCAAGGAACCTATGAATACGGAACCCTCAACGGCCTTCACGGAAATGGGCGGAGAAACATGATTCCCGTGAAAAATTACACGACCAGCACTTGGACAATCGATGATGACAAGTGGCAAAAGTTTAGTGGACCATACATCCGAGAGCAGTTTTCCGTCCGAAGGAACTCTTGTTGGGCGTGTCAAATACATCACTGCGACATGATGCAGATCAACGAGGGACCATACGCAGGCACATTGGTTGAGGAGCCAGAGTATGAGCAGTTCTCCGCGTGGTCCTCAGCCATTGGGCAGGAGTCAGTGACGTCCGCGATGATGCTCAGCAAGGAAGTCGATCGATTGGGCTTGGAGACCAACGAAGCGGGGTGGGTGGTGGGCTTTGCCATGGAATGTTACGATAAAGGCGTTCTCACGCGAGCGGAGGCGAACGATTTGGACCTCACGTGGAGGAATGCAGAGAGTGCCCGGCTCCTCCTCAATCTGATTTCAAGCAGACAAGGCATCGGCGACACGTTAGCAGAAGGGGTCATGCGTGCGGCAACAAAGATGGGTCAAGAAGCCCGTGCAGTCCACTCCTTAAAGGGAAACACTCCTCGAGGCCATGACCACCGTAATCGGTTGACCGAGCAATTTGACACTTGTATATCCAATACTGGAACCCTAGAGACTTGGGGTGGACCCATAGCTCTTGGCGCCGCGCCTAACTGGGAAGACATCGTGGCGACCAACCTTCACGATAAGGGTGCGATGATGTTTGAGGATTCCCTGGTAACTTGTCGATTCAATACTAGGATGAACGTCGAGCTTCTCAGCCAAGCCTTGAGTGCTGTTACAGGTTGGGAATTTAGTTGGGAAGAAGGTATGCACGTAGGACGAAGGATTGTTCAACTACTCAGAGCCTTTAACATGCGACACGGTATCGCTGGTAGAGCGATGGATAAACCATCGACTAGATATGGTTCTGCGCCTGATTCCGGTCCAGGAAAAGGACGCAGCCTTCAAGCTAACTGGGATAAGATGTTGGATGCATACTACAAAGGCATGGGCTGGGACGCTTCAGGTAAACCACTACCTGAAACCCTTAAAAAATATGGGTTAGATTATATAGCTAAAGACTTAGCTGATTAACCCCCCTTTTTCTTCAGAATCGTCCTATTCTCGAGAGTTTCTCAGCTTCTGGACTCTTCCACAGATTATTTACTTTCTTTTTCGAAGACTCATCCAAAGTAGTCTAGAGTCCCTCCTACGCGAGCTGAGTGGGAGGGAGACAGTATCTTAACCAGCTAACTAGCTTTCTATTTTGAAGAAGACTGGTCTCATTCCGTCTGTGCAACAGGCGTAGACGACGTTTTTAGGCTCAACAAAGAACTCCCCTCCCAATGCTAGGTGAAGCACTTCTTTGAAGATGTCATGCCATGCCCAGCTACAAGGCCAATCCTTAGGCCTTTGTAGCCCCTCGGTAGTATATACCTCTCCTAATTGAAATTTCGGACAGAGATTTTCTGCACTCGACGTTGGAGCGTCTTCTCCCCACAATTCTTTGATTCCAAGCTTCTTCATGACAGTTATTTTCACGTTTTTCCTATCAACCATGTTCTATTCACCAAAGTCAGAATATCGCTCCAAGCAAATATATCTTCGTTAATAGAGAACACGTATAGCGGAAACCTAGTTAGGTTAACCCGTAAACTAAGCTACACTATGTGCAATATCTTGTCTCTTCTGCGTTTGGGATGCCCCTTCTAAAGGCCCGATTCGGTTTAGGTGTTTATCTATATTTATGATAGCCAGACCCTTTGCTTACTGATATCAAGTAGATTATATCTTATTAGAAAATGTTTTAGACAGATACATTATTGGGAATTAAATTTTTGTTTGTGTTTTGAAGTAAAATGGTAACTATGCACACAAGCTTTTTCAATAATATTTTCGCAGCAAATTATATATCTCCAACAAATTATCACAGTATAAAGGGTAGCGCTAATGAATCAAACTAAAGACTTGACGCAAATCTGTCAGTTGGCCAAAAAACTTGGTGCTAAAGATGCACAAATAGTTGATGTTGATAAGGTCGTGGTTGGTAACTGGGTTAGGATGAAATGCCAATACGGATGTGCGCGTTACGGAAAAAAGTTAACGTGTCCACCATACACCCCGACCCCTGATGAATTCAGGAGAGTTCTTGATGGTTACAGTTTGGCGATACTCTTACGATTTGAGCCTCAAACACGAGATGACTTTAAAACCCCAACCTCTGTGGTTTCACAACTAGAAAGGGAAGCATTTCTCTTAGGGTACCATTCGGCTTTTGGACTTGGTTTTAGTACCTGTTATTATTGTACTGAATGTACTTTGGAGGGATGTATACATCCCGAACTCGCTAGACCATCTATGGAAGCATGTGG
>JAZFSF010000077.1:0-5188 GCA_036446055.1 Bathyarchaeia archaeon
AAGAGGAGCGGGTGAGTCCTGGAGTACACGATTGCATTAATGTCTGGTGATGGTATAGGCCCCGAGTTAACTGAGGCAACCCTGAAGGTTCTGATGCAGATTCAAAAAAGTTTTCAGATTCGCTTAAATATAGTCCCGGTGGAGGGAGGAGATCGATGCGCGGCGAAGCAAGGGGTTCCCCTGCCTGAAGAAACCATTGACACCATAAGAGCAGCCCATGCGTGTCTCAAGGGGCCTGTGGGCGAGACCGCTGCCGACGTCATCGTTAAGCTTCGAATCCTCTTCGACTTGTACGCGGGAATACGGCCTCTAAAGTCTTACCCCAACACTCCTGCTGTTCGAAGCGACATAGACATGCTCTTTGTCCGCGAGAACACAGAAGGCCTCTACAGAGGCATAGAATTTGCAGTGAATGCCGATACCATGGTGTGTCTGCGAGTTATAACGAGAGGGGCATGTGAACGAATTGCAACGTATGCTTTTGAGGCCGCGAGAAGCAGGAGGAAAGCCATGAAGGTAACGGCGGTTCATAAAGCCAACGTCATGCGGAAGACTGATGGTCTCTTCGCTCAAATCTGTCGAGACGTGGCAAAGGCATATCCCGATGTCACTTTGGAAGAGTTATACGCTGACGCCGCCGCCATGCAGCTAATCAATAAGCCCCAGGACTTCGATGTCATCGTTACAACCAACCTGTTCGGCGACATCTTATCAGATGAAGGTGCGATGCTTGTCGGAGGCTTGGGTATGGCTCCGGGCGCCAACATCGGCGACGACTTCGCCCTCTTTGAGCCCATCCATGGAACAGCCCCCGACATCGCCGGAAAGGGTGTGGCAAATCCCACATCAATGATCTTGGCTTCGGGATTAATGTTGGAGTGGCTCGGTAACAAGTACTCTGACACTACCTGTACGAAAGCCGCTCAAAGCATCAAACAGGCTTTGACCGATACCTTAAAGACAGGTATTTTAACACGGGATTTAGGCGGAAAAGTGAAGACTGACGCGTTCGGGGACGCCATAGCCGAGAGGATTTCTGATTAGGTGATAAGCACATGAGTGCTTCAATTGAAAAAGTTCGAATTTTTGACACGACGTTAAGGGACGGTGAGCAAACACCCGGAGTCTCCTTGACGCCTGACGAGAAGATTATTATCGCCAGACAACTTGATAGACTTGGCGTCGACGCTATAGAGGCAGGCATGCCTGTCACGTCGACGGGCGAAGTGACGAGTGCAAAACTCTTTGCACAAGAGGGTTTGAAGGCCGAAATCTACGGTTTAGCGCGGATGCTAAAGAAAGACGTTGACACCGTCATTGCGAGCGAACTCACTCACGTCCACCTCTTCATTTCAACCTCCGATCTTCACCTTAAACACATGCTCCGAATGACGAGGGAACAAGTTGTCCAACGGACGTTGGAAACCATTGATTACGCTAAAAGTCACGGCCTCATCATAGAGTTCTCCCCCATGGACGCCACTCGCACCGACCTCTCTTACTTGAAACGGGTCTGTAAAGAAGTGGATGAGGCGGGTGTGACGAGGATAAATATACCTGATACAGTGGGTATAATGACGCCGAAGACGATGTATAATCTCATTAAAGAGGTGAAATCCATCGTAAAGACGCCTATTAGCGTCCACTGTCACAACGACTTCGGCATGGCCGTCGCAAATACGTTAGCTGGTCTAGAGGCCGGTGCAGATCAAGCCCAAGTCGCTGTAAACGGTTTGGGGGAGCGAGCGGGCAACGCAGCGCTAGAAGAAGTCGTTATCTCCCTAAACCTGTTGTACAAGAAGAGGAGTAATGTGGTTTCGGAGCTTATTTACCAGACTTCTCAACTCGTTGCTAGGTTAACCGGGATTCCAGTCCAACCAAACAAGGCCATCGTGGGTGAGAATGCTTTCACTCACGAAGCCGGCATCCACACCCACGGTCTCACAGCGCTACCCCTAACCTTTGAGCCAATCGACCCAAAACTTGTCGGACGTAGGAGAAAACTTGTCGCAGGCAAACATGCGGGAACGCATGGAATTAAAGTTGAGCTTGATGAAATGGGGTTACACCCGACAACTGAGCAACTACTGGAAATCGTCGTCAAGGTTAAGAAGGTAGGCGACCTAGGAAGAATCGTTACAGACTCCGAATTAATCGATATCGCTAGGGAAGTGATGGGTGAGACAGCCGTGGAAGAGGAGACAATCATCTCTCTGGAAGAGCTCGCTGTGATGACAGGGACCAGAATGATTCCCACAGCCTCTGTTCGCGTCATCTTAGACGGGAAGGATTTCTCGTCCGCACAAATAGGCGTTGGACCCGTAGACGCAGCCATGAAGGCCATTCAAAAAATAACGAGCAGTATAGTCAACGTAAACCTGAAAGAGTATCGGCTGGAAGCGCTAACGGGAGGCACAAACGCAGTGGCCGAAGTCATCATAAAGGTTGAGGACGTTGATGGAAATAGCGTGTCCTCACGAGCGGCTCACGAGGACATCGTCAAAGCCAGCGTCAACGCCATGATAACGGGTATCAACAAGCTCCTTCTCAAGCGGAGACTTCACTCTAAAGAATAGATTCCAACTTACCCGTCAAACTGAACCAGTCTCTTGAACCCTGGTCGAGGCCCTTTTTAAAATCCTGAAAAGACGGGTTTCTTTCATTTGACTCTTCGTCTGGGTAACCGTTAATAACTTGATAACAGAATATGATGACGGAGACTTTGAAGTGCTCATAAAACTACCTTATGGTGCGAGCGAAATAGAGCTTAACCTCAACTCAGACCGCGTCCTCGGGCTTATACGACCCTCAGAGATAACCCCTGCAGCCGATCCCGCATCGGTGGTTGAGCGGGCTCTCGCCACGCCTTTAGGTGGACCAACCATTGACGAGTTGGCGCCTAAAGGGAAGACCGTGGCCATCGCGGTGGATGATGTCACCCGCACGACACCAACTCATCTCCTCCTTCCCAAGCTACTGCCTGCATTGCGGAAAGCGGGTGTGAGAAGGGATCAGATTACGATTTTTATTGCCTTGGGTACACATCGACATATGACCGAGTCTGAAATCAAGGAGAAGTATGGACCCGCGGTCGTCGAGGAATACACATTCGTGAACCACGATTTCCACAATCAATCTGAGCTCACCTACATGGAGGATTTAGCGGGAGATATTCCTATATGGATTAACAAGGAATTCCTTAAATCGGATATTCGAATTGTGACCGGAAACATCATTCCCCACTTTAATGCTGGATGGGCCGCTGGAGCGAAGATTCTTCTTCCGGGGTTAGCTGGAGAGGAGACCGTGGGACGAATGCATGTGCACTCCGCGTTGACGACGCCTAACGGCCTAGGAATCGATGATAATCCAACACGCCAACTAATAGACGCTTTCGGCGAAAAAGTGAAGATACACATGCTGATAAACTCAGTTATCACACGTCACAAAGAGATTATAGATGTGTACGCCGGACACTTTAGGATGGCTCATCGCCGCGGAATCGAGCACGCCAAAAATGTTTACCGTGTACCCATTCAGGGTTTAGCTGACATAACGGTCTCAAGCAGTTACCCCTGCGACCTCGAGTACTGGCAGGGATTGAAAGGATTATTCTCCGCTGACCTCGCCACAAAGGATGGTGGTGCAATTGTGGCGGTTACACCCTGCCCAGAAGGAGTCGCTGTCATGCACCCGAAATGGATCGAATACCTCCAATACGATACCGAGGAGTTGAAAGAGATGTATCAATCCGGAAAGATCGAAGACTATGTGGCTCTAGGCCTTGCCTTAAACGTGGCCCACGTACGAGAAAAGCATCCAGTGTGCATCATCTCTCACGGTATATCTGATAAAACGGCTGAAAAGATGAAGTTCCAAAAGTATGACCGAGTCGAAGAAGCCCTTAAAGCACTTACACGTCGATATGGCTCAGACTCAACAATCAATGTCCTAACACATGGAGGAGAAGTCTATCCTCAACTAATTAACTAGAAATCGAAGAACGAGCATTAACCCCTGTAAAGATAATTCTTATTATCTAGCGTACCAAACAACGCCTAATTCGATAGGTTTTGTTACTTTGAGATAGACTTCCCGTCATAGACAAATAAGAGTCTTTATTTGCTAACCAGTGTCACGTCAACGCAAATTCGGTACAATTATGATGCTCCGTTCCGTTATTTTTGGTTTGTTTCACTTTAAAAATATAAAAATATTTTTTGAGAACAAACTTGAAAAACCGTTTACTCATCCTTGATACATCAAAATTTTGGGGTAAACTACGAATAACCTACAGATAATATCGTCAAAATAGGAGTTTCTCGAGTCATAATGTGTCTGTGTGATTCCGATGAATGAAGCTAAACCACGTGTTTGCAACGTGAGTGAGACGCAAGTTAGCTAGGACGTATTTTTAAATGGTGGAGGATGTAATTTCGTGTAGGTGACGAGGGTAGGCGATGACGTATGACTATTAAAAATGTGAGCGTGATTGGGGTTGGAACGTTAGGAAAACAGATTGCTGAATGGGCTGCATTATGCAATTATAAGGTTAATATTTTTGACGTAAATCAAACGGGGTTACGAGATTTCGTTAAGAACGCCCAGATTAAAATAAGAGAAAAAAACTCAAGGGGAGAACTCACCATCCATAATACGTTGTCGGAAGCGGTTTCAAACGCGGATCTGATTGTGGAAGCGGTGCCAGAAAAGTTGGAATTAAAAAAAGAGATCTTTACAATGATTGATCAAGCTGCTCCTTCCCACGCGATAATCGCGACAAACAGCTCCTCAATCCCCGTCTCAAGACTTGAAGACGCCGTGAAGCGAAACGATAAGGTCCTTAACATTCATTTTTATAATATATTTATTCAACCCATGGCAGATATTGCCCGCGGAACGGAAACAAGCGACCAAACTTTTGAGGAAGGATTAAACTGGCTTACGAGCCTCGAAATCACGCCTCTTGTTGTTAAAAAGGAGTGTTTGGGATTCGTGTTTAATAGGGTATGGAGAGCAATCAAAAAAGAGTGCTTACAAATTTGGTCAGGAGGATACGCGGATAAAGAAGCCGTAGATAAAGCCTGGAAAATATTTACAGGGATGTCCAAAGGGCCCTTTGGGCTTATGGATGAGGTGGGATTAGACGTAGTTTATGACATTGAAATGATGTATTACAAAGAAAGTG
>JAZFSF010000078.1:0-2864 GCA_036446055.1 Bathyarchaeia archaeon
CTCGTAGAATTTAAGCCAGCCCTTCTCTAAAATTCTTTTGCCATGTAAATAAAAGAGTTCGTCTTCAATATTTATAACGACTTTTATGCCCTGCTTTAAAGCAGGTATGCTGAAAACAGATAGGAACCTTCGTACAATCAAGTCGAAGATTCGTCTATAGGAAACGTTTAAGGGCTTTTCAGGTAGGTTCCCTGTAGGATATATGGCGGGATGAGCTGGGTCGCTCCTTTTTCCCTCATGTGGCTTTAAAATAGTTTTTGACAGCAGTTCCTCAACAAGCCGTCTGTACTTCACCATTCTGCTTAGGGAGGATAAGATTTCTCGATAATCAATCGTTTGGGGAAGTTTCTGGCTGGAGGTCCTCGGATATGAGATTAGCGCGTCCAAATAAAGTCGTTCTGCAAGAGTCAACGTTCGACTGGGAACATATCGGAAAAGTTTGTAGACTTCTCCTTGCAAGCCACCTAAGTCAAAGGGAACAGGAGGGTTCTGTTTGAAGGTTCGGACCTGAACGTCTTCAACGAAGCCAGTTTTTTCCTCACATCTCGCGACCACAGCTTTTGCTTCAGAGAGACTGTGAAGTTTGCTTCGCTCATATTTTGCCTTATAGAGTTTCCCTCCTACCTCTATCGTAGTAGTAACTTCCCAATATGGAGTGGGAACGAAGCTTTGTATCGCTTTCTCCCGATCAACAATGAATTTTAAGGTGGGGGCTTGGACTCTACCAACGCTCAGAACGCGGTATCGTCCACTTTGTGTTTTAGTCGCGATGGTGATGGCTCGCGAAAGGTTAACTCCCCAGAGGAAGTCCACCATGTGCCGTGTCTCCCCCGCCACCGCTAATCCAAAATTAATGTTTGGTAAAAGGTTTTCGAAGGCTTTCCGAAGTTCAATCTCTGTCAGAGTTGAGAAAACCATTCGTTTGGCTTCGCCTATCCTCCCGCTACAAGCATACTTGAGAATAGTGTATCCAATCAACTCCCCTTCAACATCAAAGTCAGTTCCAGAAACTAGCTTTGATGCGCCACCCGCGATTTTAGAGAAAACCTGAATCCACTTCTCCAAATGCTTAGCAGCCTTATTTATCTCGAAAACTGGCTTCCATACCACGTTGAAGACCGGATAATAAAAGCTACCCTTCCGCTCAGAGGTCACATTGTATAGGTGACCGACAGCAGATACCACAAAAATCCGCTCACCCCGTCTCTCGGCCTCAAAATACGTTACACCTCCTTCTTTGAGGCGTCGAGGTTTTCCATCGTCATCCAGAGCCGTAGCGATCCTCGCCGCGGCCTCCATCTTCTCTGAAATAACCATCGTGTAGCCCAACCTGAAACCTCCGTTCTAATCCTTCAGTCAAAACACGTCTTTAATTGTATAAGTTATTGGTGTAAATATATTTGGAAGTATTTATGAGTCAAATGAGATGAGAATATTAAAAATATATATTCTACGTGTCTCTTTTTTCTGTGTCGTATGAAGTGAAAATTCATCAAGGATAATAAGACATGATTCAAATTTAATTATATCCATATAAATGAAAAATCCTTCTAGAAGAAGGTACGATGGGGATTGTTGTATGCTTCAAGAAAGATCCGCTGGTCTAGTGGTTTTCAGGGTTGATGGTAGTGACGTAGTCTTTCTTTTGCTTCATTACGGTTGGGATAATTGGGGTTTTCCCAAAGGAAATATTGAGTCCGGGGAAAATGAGAAAGAGGCTGCGATAAGGGAGGTTGAAGAGGAGACAGGATTAAGCAGCATAAGATTTATCGATGAATTTGAGAAGTCCATAGAATACTTCTACAGGAAGAGGGGAACCACGATTCAAAAAGAGGTATCATATTTCCTTGCAGAAACAGAGGAGAGCGATGTACGGCTTTCCTTTGAACATAAAGGATATAAATGGCTTACTTTTAACGAAACGATAAACCAACTGACTTTTGATAACGATAAGAAAGTTTTGAAGGCTGCAAAGGAAACGATTGAGAAATCGATGCATATTCTGTTTCAATGATATACTCGGCAACTATCAAGGTTCACTTAGTATCCACTACCGCAAATATACTATATATTTCTCCAAGTGAGTGAATGCCATACCCAAATCTTTTACGGGAAGAACTAATACAAAGGGTTTTCCGCCATAGACAACCGTTGAGCTAATAGTTACTACCCGCCCAGCATGTTCTACACAAGGTCTATCATTAACCTTCTTGGGTTGATGACTTCTCACCAATCGTTCCACACCCAAGCTACGGCACACCTCTTCACTCACATCTGTCCCAAACGCGACTCCAGCACCCCTCATATTCACCTGTTCACCCTCACCTTCGAAGGGGTCACTCCAAAGAACGTCGTTCTCAACGTATTGAGACGGAAACCTCAAATCATTGATACCCTTCACTCTTCGAGAAATCCCTCCATGAACAAAAAGCATCTCATTCAACACTAAAGCAGCCAAGTATAACGTATCAAAGAAGGGCTTTAGCACATCCCGAAAATAGATTTTCCAGCTCCCTCTTTTTTCATCCACTTCACGCATTAAGTCACATGGCATAAAGGTTGGCTGTCCATCCTCCGTATACGCTTCATGATTTCCCTTCAACGCGATTACCCGAGTAGGATATTTCTCATATAAATCCCTCACACCCTCTATGACCTCAACCCCGCTCAATCCCCTATCCGCATAATCACCGAGAAAAATCAGACAATCTTTATCAGGACTAAATAGATTGCAGATACCCCGAAAACTCTCGTAATCCTCATGGATGTCGCCCACCACAATCGCTCTACCATCTTCAGACAGAACATCCAATGATAATTCACGAAGTCTATTTCGAGCCATACCTGTACCCAAGAACCAAACC
>JAZFSF010000079.1:0-2695 GCA_036446055.1 Bathyarchaeia archaeon
TTCCTTTTTTCCAGGATCTCACCAGCAGCGTAGGATATTTTTTGAAGCTAGCTAGAAACGATAAAAGAAGTGCCTGAAAAGCATGACCGTAAGTTTAACTCGCTAAAAACATGAAATTGTTTACCCATTGAAGGAAAAATAGGGTGAAAAAGGGTCACGTTATACGAGAATTGTAGGCTTTTACAAAACCACGGTACTTTTTGTTATCCATCAAGTTGTTTACAGCAAAAGTGGTTTGTTCAGTAAGCTAACAGGCAAAGTAGCATAGAGGATCAATGATCTCAAACGCTAGCTGGCTAAAGGGGTATTCATGCTGTTGTCAATTGTTTCAGTTTATTGTAGAACTCTTTTGCGGCGTAGGTTCTTTTAGATCCTTCGATTGCACACATCGACATGCATCGAGTACACGACCACTCTGGAAACAGGGTTCCCATTTGCCCTCTCTCTTCACAGCAACTAGCGTAATCAAACTGGAGTTTTCCATCCCAGAACCTATGAGTCTGTTGTATAACCTGTTCAGAGAACGGCCCACGAGATGTCGATGTCGAGTTGGGTTGAGCCCCGGAAGGACAGCAACCGATGCATTTCCCGCAGCCTTCATCGTCAAGAGGTATGTAGCTGCAAAACCTGTATTTATTGACTTCTTGTTCGATGTTTGTGAAGTCGTATAGCTTAAAGAGGTATTCACGCCATTCCCTTGTAGGATATATTACGTTATTACGTCCGTTTTTGACTAACTCTTCTTTATCAAAGATGATGAGGGATCGGATTGGGCCAAAATTCCTCTTAACTTTACCATCGATAAATTCGTCCCTGAAAACTAGTCTATGTATTCCGAATTGTCCAAGACCCAAAAGCACGGCAATGCTTTTTTGTGGATAGTTACCATTCTTAGACGGGCCGTGGGAGATTCCCTGATGTGTTATAGGTATGGCTTCAGTCGATACGTCTTTTACCGTTTTATCATCCATCGCCACCACCACGCGGTCACGCGAAACCAGATCCATTGCCACTCTACTGGAAGCTTTATTGATCATGAGGTTTGTGTCTTCGTACATTCGTGCGTATAGGTGCGATGACCCTCTTTTCTCTCCGCGGACTATATTTACATAGGCATCAATAATCTTTGGAGAGAAGGGAAGCATTACAGAAATGATCACCGCTCGACGATAATTGTTTCGTGCATAGTCATAGGAATGAGGAGTCTGAAATATTGTCGGTCTACCATGTTCATCAACCCTGTTCTTTCGTCTGTTTGCATAAAACTCCCATATTTCCTGTAAGCCAGCTGGATGGAGTCCAACAACTGCAGGGTTTCTCAGCCCTTCCCAAAGATCATAATCCAGAGAAACATTTCCAACAGCAAGTTGGATATCAGGTTCTCCCTTCCCATTGATCGAATATTTTACGTCATCAGAACTCCATTGGAAATCGGGTTCTTCTTGTAGGCCTATAATCGTTTCCTTAAAAAGATTTGATATTTTTGTAGCATTCAGTTCCATTTAAACCATCTCAGCAAGAATATAACTATGTTATCACCATAGCATATAAAATATTTACGTTCTCCAACACATATTTTTCACGCTCGAATTACTCTGAACACGATGTAGCAAAAACTGAAAAAACATTTGTAACTAACTAATAGTTAGCTAACATCAATATAGTTAGAAACCTAATTATCTAAAGTCATAAAATAGAAGACTCATTCCGAGTAGATAGCTGGACTATGTTATCAACAATTAGAGTTGGTGAATGGCTTAAAACGTAACGAAAAAAAGGATTAAAAACGAATTCTTATTATCAGTTGGAAAGTATTATTTTGTATTTATCTCCAAAAAAAGGAAGGAAAAATTGTTGAGTGGCTTAACAACTTGTGTTTGAAGTAGTTATTCCATAATCTCAACATTTGCTCGTGGAACCGTCACTATGCTTCCATCTTCTAATTTGACCTTCAGAACCCGAACGTGTGACTCTGTTTCAACTGCTTGGAGTTTTATTGGGAGTTCTTCGACGCTTCCTAAGGCTCCAAAGTATGGTTGACGGATTATCCTTACACGCGTACCGATCACCATGCCGTACGTTAAAGTTTCGTCTTCACCGGTTGTTTTTGTGTCTTGAAGTGGAATAATTATTTCGGGTCTGATTACTCCGGCTCTTATTTGAGTGGCTCCATTGATCGATGCAGGTTTTCCATTGTGTAAGTTTAGAAGAGTGTAGATGTGTCCAGCCATCCTCATTTGACCGAATCCTTCTGTGATGATGCAGGTCAAATTTATATTCTCTTGACCTGTGATAGCCACGCCAATTTCGTATCCCAGGTATTTATTCAAATCATCTCTTCTCAATCCTCCGACCACGATGCCCTTGACGCCGAAGTCGGATGCTTTTGTCAAGATGTCAGCAGTGACTAAAGAACCTCCTACCAGTATCTTTCCAGCGCACTCTTTCGTTATATGATCCAGAGTCAGGACTTCATCAGGTTCAGCTATAGTCATCAATTCGCCTTGTCGCTCCCCTCCAATGCCGAAGATACCTTGTATGTAGGCTGCATGAGTTTCTATGGTGACTCCTAAGTTTTCGATGACTTCGATTATTTTTCCGGGAATATAAGAGGTTAAGTGAACGGATATTGGTGGTTCTCTTACTGCGACCATGCCTGTTACTGTTGAGATTAACTCTATTGTGCCGGTATACT
>JAZFSF010000080.1:0-2162 GCA_036446055.1 Bathyarchaeia archaeon
CTCTCTTCTTTTGCTACAGGCTTCCCTCAAATGTTTGTAACTTTTCTACGACGCTTTGTTTCTAGGAAGATTCTTCTCGGTGCTGGAACATTATTCAGTTCATTCTTGAATATTGCTGCAAGCTTCACTTCGAGTTTTCAAAACTTTCTAACTTTAAGAGTCATAAGTAGAGTGGGAATCAGCCCTCAGCATCCAGTAGGAGCATCATTGATTACAAGTTATTCTCACAGCTCATGGCGAGGCCGGGTCTTTGGGTTGAACTTATCCTTACCAATGGTGGGATCCACTATCGCTCCTATTGTTGGTGCAGCACTTCTTCTTGTCGTAGGATGGAGATCCACCCTACTCATTATAACTATACCTGTTCTAATTTCTGGAATTATCATACTATTATTTGTAAAAAAAGAGAAAAAAGAAGAAGTAAAAACAAAAAGACATAGCTTCCTCAACACCTTAAGAAGCAAGAATGTCCTACCCATATCTTTGCTACGCTCCGTGATGGCGTTCCGAATGGGTGTGAGATCGTTTCTACCACTCTACTTCATAAACTTTCTAGGCTTAAGTACTGAGCTATCTAGCGGCTTGTACTCTTTGTTGTTATTTGGAGGCGTTGTAGGCCCCTTCTTTTGGGGTTATCTATCGGACAGGATGAAGAAAAAGCCCTTAATAATAGGGATTATAACGATGTCGGGTCTGCTCTATTTAACCCTCAGCTTTGTGGAAAACGCTTTGTTCTTAGCCCCAATTCTCTTTTTCATAGGATTCATGGCCCAAACCGTAATAGTACAGAGCGTTCTATCAGAGTCTGTAGAAAAAACACAATTAGACCAGGTCTTTGGGTTGTTCTACACCTTAGGCTTCACTCTCGGCTCATTTTCAAGTTTGATTTTCGGTTATATTGTTGAGACTTACGGGTTTAACCTTGCATTTTCATACATTGCGGCAGTAACAGGTCTTTCAATCATACCCGGCTTCTTCATAAAAGAATAAAACTTCAATCCTCTTTCAGTCTTCGTCTTAACTAACGAGTATCGTAGCAGCATACATTATATCACACTTAGTAGCGTTGAATCACATCTCGCTGTGTGATCCCGAATTTAATGTTTTCTTTGAAGCCTCCTTTTTCATTAGCTAACCGTATCCAGAGAGATAATAACGATGGCTAACTCGACGACTCTTTGAAAAGTTTTTAGCTGTGTACTGATATCTCGTCCCTTTATATCGATCGATTGGATATGTTCAGATTATGCGGGGATCAGAGGATTCTTCTAAAAGAGCTTTGCCTATAGATACTTCATTCTATTATGGTTGGGTTATGGTTTTTGTTTCTGCATTAACGGTATTTTTCTCTGGGCCGGGTCAAACATACTCGGTTTCAACGTTCATCGATTCTTATATTCAACAATTTGGATGGAGTCGATCTATGGTTTCAAGTATGTATTCCTTGGGAACCCTCACGGCAGGGCTTCTTATGGGTTTTATTGGTAATTTGTTTGATCGGAAAGGACATCGAATCATGACCACCTTCGTGGCTATTGGTCTAAGCCTAGCTTGTGTGTGGATGAGTGTCGTTCAGAATTCTGTGATGTTGCTTGGAGGTTTTTTTCTTATCCGATTGTTTGGCCAAGGCTCTATGAGTCTTTCGAGTGTAACTCTACCGTTACAATGGTTTTCACGGCGAAGGGGGTTTGTATTAAGTCTGGTCTCGATAGGCGGAGTAATAAGTTCCGCATTTATTCCTCCATTGAATACTTGGTTGATTAACTCTTTGGGTTGGACAGAAGGGTGGCGCATCTGGGCACTCCTTTTAGGCGTCATAATGACGCCGATCGCCTACCTTTTCATACGAAATCGACCTGAAGATGTGGGATTATCTTCGGACACCCTAAAGCCTGTTGAGTCTGTGAGAAGAGACGATGCACCGTTTAATTAGGATGAATTATGGACGTTGAGTGAAGCACTCGCAACACGGTCGTTTTGGCTACTTCTTTTCTGTAGTGCTATCCCTTCCGCGATTTTAACCGCCATGACTTTTCATCATGTCTCGATTATGTCCCAGCTCGGTCTTTCTGTGGAGCTGGCTGCTATGATTCTGAGTTTCAAGGCTTTGCTTCGATTGCCTATGATGTTCCTCGCGGGATATGTCGTCGATCGAGTCAATC
>JAZFSF010000081.1:0-5119 GCA_036446055.1 Bathyarchaeia archaeon
ATATAGCTGGCCCTATGCGGGGCTATCCTAAATATAACTTCCCTGCATTTGATGAAGCTAGGGATGCGCTAAAAGAGGATTGGAATGTTATATCTCCTGCCGACATTGACAGGCAGTATGGAAGGGACGAACACAGCCCAGAGCCTAGTCAGGGTGACTTAAGGAAGATAATTGCTAGGGACTTAGAGCTTCTCATACATGACTGCGATGCCATTGCGATGCTACCTGGGTGGCAAAGATCAAAAGGGGCTAAGATTGAGAGAGCAGTAGCGAGGTTTTTGGGCCTTGAGATATTCTACTATATGGATGGATGCTTAACTACAAATTGGCTAGACAATGATTCTATTTCAATAGAATCCAATAGCCCACCAAATGACGAATGCGTTCTAGATGAAGCCAAGCGTCTACAGGGTGGAGACAGGCAGAACTCATACGGCCCACCAGATCAGGACTTCAAGAGAACAGCTAAGATGTGGGAAGCTATACTAGGAGCTTATGTCGAGCGTGATGAGCTGAGTATCCCCCCTGCTGCTGTATCTCTATGTATGATTGCCTTGAAGCTATCCAGAGAAACCCACCAGCACAAGAGAGATAACTGGGTAGACATAGCGGGTTATGCTAAGTGTGGACATATTTGCAGGGAGTGTGAATCTAACGATTAACCCCATCTCGCCCATCCTCACCTGTCTGAACCCATCTGATGGCATCCTGCTGAATAGCCCTAACTAGCTCCGCAGCAGAATTGAAATCTGCCAGCTTATCAAAGGGAACAGGCTGCTCTCCTGTCTTCATATCCGTAAACTGAGTAACCCAAGAGGACGCAGGAATCACTCTTCTTCCTCCATCCACTCATCGCCCTCTAGCCACTCAGGGGTATCATCACCCTCAAATTCGACTAAAACCTCGTCATCGGGCGCACAGAGGCCGTAATAGGCATTCTCTAGCAAGGGGTATATCAGGTCTTCGTCGCATTCATGCTCCCAATAGATCGGCTTCTTATTGTCTTTTACAATTATAATGCTGTCTTGAAACCATTCCCTCAGAATATACATGACTTCAGCCATTTTTTTCTGCTGGTGCTCTGTATATCCCAAATCTTTCATACCCCAAATCTATACATATAGAGCAGTGAGGCAAACAGTTTGTTAGAAAATCTCCTAATCCACGTAATAGTAGAACCTTAGACCACCTGTGCCTATGTGATCGTCTGCCTTTATTTTTTTAGCCTCCAATAGCGCCTTTATGGCGGCATCCGTCTTGGTTCTACTGCCACCGCAATACTTTTCACCAAATTCTTTTCGGGTAAAACACCCTTCTGGCCTATAGCTAGACTTAGTAGGCAGCTCCTTTAAGGCAGCATAGGCTTTAGCCATATCTTCCTCAATAGATTTTTGGTGTTCCGAGTGTGATGTATTTTCCATTTTTTTCCTCCACATGATATAGTTCGTAGTCGGTATCATCATACCATCCGTAAATCCACCCCTTAGAATGTCTGAGCTTTCGCTTGTTCTTCCTAGCGTAGTCAGGGTCAATGTCGCACATACAGCTACATGAGAACGATTCTCTCCTGTCGTATGAAATATCTCGCCAGTAGTCCCGGTAATGATTGTGTCCAGAAACAACACAAGGCTTTAGTCCAGCCCATGAACAATGCTCCTTTGCTGCATTCATCGCTGATGAATACCCATGAAGAAACCTAAATGGCCCCTCTTCTGCAACACCATTACGGGAGTCATAGTAAGTTTCTGGGTCTACAACATTTCTGCTCTTTAGGAACTTATTTATATTCTCCCACACATCCATCGAATGCGAAGCAGTCATTCCATTTGAGCTTTTCATTCCCTCTAGGATGCGATCACAATGGTTTCCCCATATAAATATGTTCTTACCCATGTCATCGGTTCTAAAATACTCCCGAAGAAAAGCCATACCCTCTTTGATGTCCTCTCTTCCATTGTCGGCTTTCTCCTCGACGGAAGCCCCTCTTCTTAAAGCCCTAAAGTCAAACGCATCTCCTAAGTGAACTCTTGTGTCTGGCTTGAAGTCTGACAGGAACTCAAAAAAAGCATCCCTACATCGGTAGTCTATATGATCTCCGTGTGTGTCACCACAAATAGCTATCCGCTTCATGGTTCAATCTTTATGCAGTTATAGGCGCAACTGTCAACAACTAATTAAGCCAAGCAATATGATCTTTCATAAAAGCTATAACACCAATGAGCACACTAACCGTCCATGCTCCACCTTTTAGCCATGACAATCTTGTAGTCAGATCCTTGCGAACATCCTCCACTTCACCCTCAAGCTCTCCGACTCTATGCGCTAGACCCTCTACACCAGCTTCTTTATCTCCTATTACAGAAGTTTGTAGGCGGGTGACATTCTTCTCAATGCCCTCAACCATGCCAATTAGTGTGTCTAGCTTTTCTTCACTCATCACTTTGTCTTAGCTACTCCTGCCCCAAAATAAAAGAAACAGATGTTAATAGCGAGTCTCCACATCTCGGGAGTCATTAAAAATCCATCAGTTGATAGAGTCTTCATCTTTCCCCCTGTCTGAATTGCGCCGAACAACCTATCCTTGACTGGTGTCATATATGCGTATGTGGTCTGAATGTCGCCCTTCCATGCGAATATGAACACACCCCCAAATAAAGTTGCAAACACTGACACTACAATAAACCTACGAATCCATGCGCCACCCCTTCCCTGTGCCTCGTTAGCTGCCTTGCTGCTAGCCCCTAGCCTCTCTAGTGCCATACGGTGATTGTCTGCGGCATTGGCTTGGCTTTGTGCCGCCATCTTCATAGCAAAGCCTCCTGCTGCTACAGCAAGCGGTTCCATCCCCCCTAATGCACCTGTAAATATATCAATCATATTAAAACCTTATCCCGTATGCGATTATATCAAACCTATCCAAGCTGCTTATGTCGTCTTGAACCTTCCACACAAGCTTATCCTCCGTTCCTGCCCTGAGTCTAAACCCCCATGGCATTCCAAGTATTTCTTGAAAGTCAATATAGGGGATATATGCTTCAGATGTTCCTACAACATTGTTTGCCCTAAAAGCACCGTTTCCATTTCCGAATGAAGGTGATCCTCCAGAAAGCCTGACAAATTCAAAGTTTGTAGTCAGCTTATCCGCTATCAAAGTACTACCCAGATCATTA
Organism: Bathyarchaeia archaeon; assembly: GCA_036446055.1. Lineage (GTDB taxonomy): Archaea > Thermoproteota > Bathyarchaeia > RBG-16-48-13 > DAOVBJ01. The sequence goes on from JAZFSF010000081.1 coordinate 3,171, forward strand.
CTTCTCCATTCCAGCTCTACCCCGTTCGATAATGCAGGCACAGATCCAAACTCACCCAACGAAGCGCCGGCATCAGATATAATTACAGCAGCGGATTGGATGTAAATGTCAAGTTTCTGGTCGGCTTTAACCCAGAACTCCTTCGGGGCAGATCCAGAAGCCGCGACCCTCATATCCTCGTCACCTGCGCTCGTCCCATCATCAGTAAAATACTGACGAAAAGGAAGCGCCCAATCCTCCTCACCCCTCGGCGGGTGCGTGTGTATAACAGCGTTGATCTCTCCTTCGTCATTGATGCGAGCAACGTTCCCGTTACCTTTACCGTCTACTAACTGGAACTTAACGGGCATCTATCGATCTGAGTCTTTTGTGTGCAATACAATTTCTGCGTAGCAAGTTGTTGCTAAAGATGCTGAGTCAACCCTGATGCCTATAGATGATCCTCTAGGAAGCTCCATGTTGATTCTTTCAAAAAATCTACCCGACTTTGACGCATGCAACAAATAAACATCATCTCCTCCAGTTAGAGTCTGGTTCTGTGCTGTGCTTTTATACGCCAGTGTAGTTGTTTTAAGCGTCTTAGAGCTTCCAAAGTTTCTGTTCTTGTTTATATCAACGTCGGTAGCAGCAGAAACAAGCGTTCCAGCGTTGGGATTTCTTATTACATAAACCGAAAGCAAGTCGTCTGTGCATGTGCTGTTCTTAAATCCTAGCGAGAATCCTTCTACCACAACGTCTTGTTCTTCATCATTTTTAAAATAAAGAAGCCCAGAGCTTGTTGACGCAGCAAAGGTTTCTTCTCCACTATTAATAGTGTAAGCGTTTCCTAGCTCGGCTGCCGCCTGAGCTTCATCCTCGGTTATAGCAAAAACAGCTGCCTCATTGCGTCCGTTTATTTTCAATTTCTTGCCGTCACCGGCACCATTTTCGATAATCATGATATATCACTTTCTGTTATTTCCTCATCTGTCACGGATGACAGGTGGAGGTTTGCAATTTTCAATTCAATTAAAATCTGTTTAAGCAATTCATCCCCAGATACGCTAGTTACATTGACCTTTTCTTCCCCGCCCACTGACAACGTAGGGGCAGCAGGAGTGGGGTTACTTACCGTAATATCACCCGCTTTAATATGACCAATAGTTCCTACCCTGTCGATAGATCCCCCGCCAGCTTGCACAGGCCCACTTACCGTAGTGCTTCTATCCCCCCTTCGCTGATCTTTATTTCTATCAGTAGCCATTAGTTGTTACTCCCGTAATCATACACATTCACACCAGCCAATGCTGCCATGTGGGATATGTGGTTTTTAACCATAAATCTTACACTTATTTCCTCAAGCGAGAGAACTTTTAAGGAAGGCCAATCAAAGTTAGAGCTATACCGCTGCCTCGGATCAAACCCAATGAGGTGCAATGCGGATATTCCACAAGCGATAAGATAGCTCGCTGCGAGTTCTGCCGATGAATACTTAACAAATAAATCCCCCACTTCATATTCACGCATATCGCTCCTTATCTCGTCACCCTCACCAGTAATATACTCACAGCCTTCTGGCGGCTGTATGTCCTGTCTATCTTCAAAGTGAGAAAAGCAATATACTGGAGCAGGAACAGCATAACACGCATGGTTTACTGTTGCTCTTAGCTCTCCAGCATCCCTCATGTCAAATGCGTCAAGGCTTGGCCCCTTTCCGAATAGCCAAGCCTGTTCACCTTTATGATTTTTTGAAATAGGCATTAGATGTTAGATTCTGCACCAGCACCAGTCGCAATAGATTCATTAGGCATTGTAGACGTTTTACCGCCCTTTTGGGCCTGATACTCTTCAAGCGTTGGAAGCTCTTTAATTTCGGCATATATCGGTAAAGCATCGCAAATTCTTTGAGTGGAAATCCACTTTACCAAACCCTTATGCTGATCTTCTGTTATTACTCTCATTATGAAAAT
>JAZFSF010000082.1:0-4479 GCA_036446055.1 Bathyarchaeia archaeon
GACAATTCTTTTTAAAAATTAATAAATAAATATATTTTGAAAAAGTATATTAAGATATAAAAGAAGTGTATCTAAAAATATAGGGTTCGATAATAGGTTAAGATAATATTATCTTTGTTAGAGGGAAGTCATTGCCAATAAAATATTATAAAGAAGAAGGTGAAGACTCGCTTAGTATTGGTCAAAAGTTGTACGCTAAGCATTTCGGTCTAACTCTGGATAGACAACTCTGTAAAGGATGTGTCATCTGTAAACTCGTGTGTCCTCGAGAAGCCATCGTCCTCAAACCCATTTCAAAAGGGCCTGATGGAAAAGCGCAGCCTCCCATCGTTGACATCGACGAGGAAAAATGTGACTACCACGCTATCTGCGCCGTCGCCTGTCCCTTCGGGGCGATAAAAGTGAAAATAAACAACAAGGAAACTATGCCTACCGTCGAAAGGGAAGCATTTCCTGTCTTGATACGGGACATCCAGGTCGATAGCGAAAGATGCGATCCAGACTGCAAAATATGCGAGGATGCGTGTCCCTTGGGTATCGTATCCGTGAAATTTGAATCCTTAACGCCTGAAGAAATAAAGGCAAGACAAGAGAAGGGACTCCCCAAAACCTCACAAAAGACAATAGTTGACGTTGAAAAGGAGCTTTGTGCAGCCTGTCGGGTATGTGAAGTCGAGTGCCCAGCAAAAGTCATCCGCGTCAATAAGTTTTTCGATGGATCCATAAGGATAAAGCGAGATCTCTGCCCCGAAGGCTGCCAAGACTGCTTAGATGTTTGTCCTGTCAACGCACTCACCCTTGAAGAGGACGGTAAAGTCTACGTGAATGACATGTTTTGCATATACTGCGGTGTATGTGCAAACGTTTGTCCCAAACCCGATGCGTTGGAGCTAAGTAGAACCGCTGTGCGTCATACACCTATAAAATCTGGAGCATGGAATAAAGCTCTTGAAAATTTAACATCTACCTCGGGTTTGAGAAGAGAGATCAAGGCTAAGCGAACAGCCAAGGCACGAGATGCCGTTAAAAAGCTAAAATCACCTAAAGGCGAATAGACATGTCTCAAACTGAAGTCATATATGAGAAACCAAGAATCGGGGTCTTCATCTGCCACTGTGGTCTGAACATCGCAGGTATCTTAGATATTGGTCAGCTAATGGAGTACTCACAATCCTTGCCCGATGTCGTCTTCGTCAAAGAAAATCGGTACACTTGTGCTGACCCTGGACAAGCGGAGATCCGGAAAGGAATTGTCGAACACAATTTAACTCGCGTGATCGTTGCCGCATGTTCTCCAAGAATGCATGAACCGACTTTCAGAACGACCGTAGAAGAAGCAGGCTTAAACCCCTTTCTGTTTGAAATGGCCAATATCCGAGAGATGTGTTCATGGGCGCACCCACATGAGAAGGAAAAAGCCACCGAAAAAGCTAAAGAGATAATCAATATGGCTGTAGCCAAGGCCAGGCTATTAAAACCCTTAACCAAATTTGAGGTTCCCGTTACGAATAGGGCGCTGATCATCGGTGGGGGAATAGCCGGTATCAATGCTGCTCTAGACTTAGCTAACATGGGTTACAAAGTCTATCTGGTTGAGCGGGATGAGAGCATTGGCGGTCATATGGCTCAGCTGGATAAGACCTTTCCGACCTTAGACTGCTCCATATGTATCGAAGGCCCAAAAATGGTAGAAGTCTCCCGAAACCCAAATATTGAGATTATTTCCTTCGCTGAAGTCATTCACGTTGACGGCTACATTGGCAACTTTAAAGTTAAAGTTCGTCGCAACCCGAGATACGTTATTAAGAAAAATTGTACGGGTTGTGGAGAATGCGCAGAAATCTGCCCTGTCGAATACCCCAATGCTTGGGAAATGAACTTGGGCACAAGACGGTCCATATCTGTGCCCTTCCCTCAAGCCGTTCCATTAGTATTCACCATTAACAAAGATCACTGTATTGAGTGCTACAAGTGCGTCGATGTATGTGGCGCCAGAAACGCCATAGACTTCGAACAAGAGCCAGAAGAAGTTGAAATCGAAGTAGGAACGATAACGGTCGCTACTGGCTGCGATATCTACTACCCCTATGATGACCCACGATATGGCTACGGAAAGTACTCAAATGTAATCACCGCCTTAGAACTTGAAAGATTAATCAATGCCGCTGGCCCTACAGGAGGCGAAGTCATTCGTTCCTCAGATGGCCAACACCCACATTCAGTGGCCTTCATCCAATGCGTGGGCTCTCGAGACATCAATCGACATGAGTACTGCACCGGCTTCTGCTGTATGTACGCCATCAAAGAAGCAATACTGATAAAAGAGCATGAACCAGATACCGAGATTTATATTCTTTACATGGATATGAGAACCCCCTTCAAGGGCTTCGAAGAGTTCTACCGAAGAGCGCGAGGGCTTGGAATCACCTTTATTCGTGGACGCCCTTCAGAAATCATAGAGAATAAAGACACCAATAACCTAATCATCAGAGCAGAAGACACAATCTTGGGTGAGCCGATTGAGGTTGAAGCCGAGTTACTCGTCCTGAGCACTGCAGGAGTACCATCAAAGGGAACCTCTGAATTGGCGAACATACTTCACATCACCCGAGGAACCGACGGCTTCTTTATGGAAAGCCATCCAAAGCTCAAACCCATCGATACACCCGTTGACGGAATATTCTTGGCTGGAGCCTGTCAAGGTCTAAAAGACATTCCTTACAGTGTATCCCAAGGAAGTGGATCAGCAGGAAGAGCAGCGACCATTCTCTCCAAGAAACAGGTGGAAATAGAGCCCATCGTCGCTGTCGTCGACCCCTCAAAATGCAGAAACGTCAAAGTAAAGTGTGGATTATGCGTTAAATCATGCCCCTACGGTGCACCCATCGCGCCAGAGGGCGAAGCTGCTACAATAAATCCTGCTCTGTGCCACGGCTGCGGTACATGTATCGCCGAGTGCCCAACCGACGCCATGACACAAATGCATTTCACTGATGAACAAATCTTCGCTCAAATCAGAAGTGCGTTAAAAGAGGATCCAGAACATAAGATTATGGGATTCCTCTGTAACTGGTGCTGCTACGCAGGTGCTGACCTCGCGGGTACAAGCCGTTTTGAGTATCCAACACCCATCCGCGTCATCCGCGTAATGTGTTCAGGACGAGTAGATAGAGACTTCATTCTCGAAGCCTTCAGACTCGGTGCTGGAATGGTCTTAGTAGGCGCATGCCATCTACCAAATGACTGCCACTACATCTCGGGGAACTGGAAAATGAAAACGCGAATGGAAGCTCTCCACGGCATGTTGACAAAGCTGGGGATGAGCACAGAACGATTACGAGTCTCTTATATCTCAGCAGCAGAGGGCTTGATCTTCGCAAATACCATGAAAGAGATGACCAAGCAGATGGACGACTTGGGCTTGGACACCATTAATAGTGAGAACGCAAAACTCAGACCTATCATCCAGCGAATGCTAGCGAGAAAAGGATTAATACCCAAACAAAGCGTTCCTAAAGGTGACTGAAGAGGATGGAAACTCAAAGAACCGTGAAAGAGATGTACCGTCGGGTAGACCCCAACTTCAAGCACAAGGTCCTACAGACTTCGGGAGGAAATACCTTCAAATTTTGTTACCAATGTGGAACATGCACAGCCACTTGTCCTGTAGCTCGTTTTACAGACGTGTTTAGGCCGAATAAGATTATACACTTAGCGAAGCTGGGAATCAGAAACGTTGTTTATAGCGATTCCGTTTGGCTGTGTGTGAATTGTTATTCATGCACTGAACGCTGTCCCCAAGGAGTCAAGGTCGCTGACGTGATGCGTGCCTTAAAAAATATTGCAGTAGAAGAAGGATATATCCCCGACTTTTCTAGGAAATTCCTTGAGAATATCATTAAAACAGGAACCGTATACAATATTCCGAAATCTAGACTCGCACGAAGAAAGACTCTAGGTCTCCCAACATTACCAAAAACAAAGCTTGAAGACATGAAGAAGCTCGCAGAGCTGATGAAACTTTCAAAATATATTGGAACGGAGGCGAAGAAAAGTGGCTGACAAAGAATATGCTCTTTATTTAGGTTGTATCATTCCTTACAGAGAAATGAGTTACGAGATCTCGGCGCGACGTGTTGTCAAAGACCTTGGCATTGTGCTCCACGATATGCCAGATGCAAATTGCTGTGGGTTACCAGTGGATCCCGTGAACCATGAGACGATGATTGTTCTGGCTGCAAGAAACCTTTGTATAGCTGAAGAGATGGGGTTAGACATATTCACGTTGTGTAACGGGTGCACTGGCGCCCTCATGAAAGTCAATAAGATGCTCAAAGGGGATCGAGACCTCAAAGCGCATGTAAATGCCCAGTTGAAGAGTCTGAATAAGGAGTTCAAAGGTACGATAAAAGTCAGACACATGGCTCAAGTCCTCTCTGATATGGGTTCAGAAGCACTAAAGAAGTTTATAACCAAACC
>JAZFSF010000083.1:0-9582 GCA_036446055.1 Bathyarchaeia archaeon
ATGTCTCTCTCTGATAACAGTACTTATCTGAAGAAGAACGTCAAACAAAGATGATAGCGATGAATTGATTGAAAAGCCTAAGGTTGACTCTCAGTTGTTTACGCCTTCTTCGATTCGAGGAGTTCTCGACTAGGACGTCAATAGATTCGAAAGATTAGAATCCGTAAAGATAGTTACTCCTCAGAAATGTTTGAAGAGGGCGTACCTGTTTAACCAAAATCGATATTCAAAACTGAATTTGTAAAGGCTTTTAATACAAAGACAATATATCCGTTTGCCAATAACAATACGTGAAGACGTACCTTGAAGCCACGCCCCAATCCTTTTGCGACTAAACCTTTAAAGGCTTTTCACGTGATGTATACACGTCTTGTTGCTTATAAAAAACAGGGTGTGAGGTTGGAACACGACGGGTTATGTGTGGGGGAGTAGCTGCTGGTACACATTAAACAACTTGAACTTCGTGGATTTAAATCGTTTGGGCCTAAAAAAATCACGCTTAACTTGGAAAAAGGGTTAACAGTTTTCACTGGTCCGAATGGAAGTGGCAAAAGTAACGTCTTTGATGCCATAAGATTTGTGTTGGGAGATTTGAGAGCGCGGTCGTTGAGGGCGGTCAAAATGTCTGGGGTTATCTTTGACGGTGTTCTAGGAACTCCTACATCCAGGTCCGCCTACGTAAAGCTTCTTTTTGACAATAGTGACAGGAAAATCCCTGTCGACACCGATGTTGTTACTCTGTCGAGACGGGTGAATAGGAAGGGCTTTAGTAAATATATGTTGAATAGTGAAACTGTCTCCAGAAGCCAGATAGTCGACATCTTAGGGATGGCAAGGCTCTATTCATCAGGGTATAACCTGATTATTCAAGGAACAATTACGAAACTGGCTGACACCACTCCAGAGGAACGACGGCGGGTTATTGAGGATTTGGTTGGAATCGCCGAATATAATGCGAAGAAGACTGAAGCACGGTCGCAGCTTCGTCAAGCTGAAACAAACCTTCGAATTGCTGACGCAAGGATTGGAGACGTTCAATATCGATTGGAACGATTGGAAGAGGAACGAAATGACGCTCTACGCTATAATTTTATCCAAGAAGAGATTCGAAAACTCCAAGCCATTTTAACGTCAAACTCAATTATTGAGATTGAGAACGAAAAAAAGGAACTCGTTGATGAACTTCAATTGAAGCGTTCAACAGTCGAAGACACTAAAGAACAAGGAGATAACCTGCAAAGAAGACGACGGGAAGTAGAGTCAGCGAGGAGGCGGTTTGACGAAGAGGTCGCTGATAAAGGAAGCAGGAGACTACACCTCATTCAAAAACGCATCGGAGAAATCATGGCCAACATGGCAAGCTTGAAGATGGAAAATACTTCGGGTAAAATCAGCTTACGCGGTCTAACTAAAATTCGTGAAGAACGAGTCCAACAACTAGCCTCACTGAAAAAAGACATACAAGAGTCTAAACGTAGCTTATCTGAGCTGAAGACCGAAAGGAACAAACTAAAAATAGACATCGATGAAACTTCCTTGAAAGACACCACACTTACAAACCAATTAACTGACTTAAAACAAAATCTCGGTAAAAACACTGCAAAAATGAGGGAACTTGAGGCAGAACTCAATAGAGTAGAACGACAAATGTTCAAGTTAGACAACCAACTGAAGTCGAACACAGCTAAACAGAGTATAATTTCTAACAACCTGAAAAACCTTGAGGAACGACGCGTTACATTTAGATTAATGATGAAAGACCTTGAAGCACATTTCCACGAACTCCAGAGACTGCAAAAAGAGGAGCAGGAAAGATTTGCCAAGACAGCCAGTTCTCTCGAAAAGGCGAGGGATAGAAAGAATGATTTACCTCTCGAGATGGAAAAAGCGGAAAAAACAATTCAAATGGCAAAAAACGCGATGATTGAATTTGGGACTTGGAAAGAGTTTATCGAGAAACTGGCTACCGAAGACGTTGCTTTAAAGAGAATTGAAGAAATGGGACAGGCAGGAGCCATATCAGGGATTATCGGCAGCCTCGAAAACCTAGTTAAATTTGAGTCAAAATTTAGAAAAGCGTTAACCGTCGCTGCGTCTGGTTGGCTTAAAGCGGTCGTAGTCAACGACTTGAAGACGGCGCTCTACTGTGTCGAGAGCCTTAAGAAGATGAAGATTGGAAGAATAAAGCTCATTCCCCTGAGAGAGGTTAACGAGGTTGAGGTCAAAGAGATACCGAATGGTTCAGGCATAATCGGACTCGCAGCGGAACTCGTTAAATGTGACGAGAAGTATCTTGGTGCAGTGAACTTCGTTTTTGGGGACACAATTATCGCCAGTGGCGAAAAATCCGCTTTTCTCGCGTCTCAAGAAGGTTTCAGAGTCGTCGACTTAAAGGGGGGATTGTATGAAGCGGGAGGCGGCATCGAAAGTGGATTCTATCGGTCTCCAATTGACATTTTCTCTCTACTCCCTAGTGAAATAGCTGTCGGAAGCCTTACTAAAAGCGTTCAATCCTTAGAACAGATGCTAGTAAAACGAAAAAGAGACTTCAACGACATAAACGACGAAGTAATGGAATTACGTGAAGAGCAAGTTAAACGGATAGACGTCACTAATTCAATCGCGCGGGACATCGACCTCGTCAGCGAAAACATTGTTCGCACAAAAAAAAATATACGGACGTTAAATAAGAGGGTTAAGCGCTTAAACACGTACCTGGATCGGGGAAAAATCATTCAAAGTCCACTTCGATCTAGAAAAGCCCCTCATCTGAAATCTTTGAGAAGCTTGAGGTCACAGAAGAAGAAATTGGACGTTGCTGCAGACCAGTCAAACGTAGAAACTTATGAAAACGAGCAAACACAGCTCAATTCGGTGGTTAATGAGCTCAATAGACGATTTTTAAAGATTGAAAGCGGCATCAACTTCTTAGAAACAAAGTTGAATATCACGTTACATCCCGAACATAAACGAGTTAAACTGGACATCCAAACCCTAACTAGACAAATTAACAGATTGAACAAAAACGTCACCACCGCGCAGTCGCGTCTAGAGGAAGCCGCGAAGCAGCTTTCAGAGCTCGAAAAATCAAAAGAAAACCTTTCTGAATCCTTGATTTCAGTTAAAGGACAAAGAATGGACTTCGAAAGACAGCTAGATGAAATTGATCTTCAAATTAAGCAGGTCAGTCAGGAATACGAGCCCCTGATGACGAGCATCCACACTTTAGACTTGGAGGTGCAGAGGAAAAATTTGAAGTGCGAAGGTCTAAAGAATGAATTACTTCAGTTGGGACACAAAGCTCCCGTCTCAATAGACGTTAAAGAAGTGAAAAACCTTGTGGCAGCCCTTGACTTGATGCGGTTTGAATTTGAGCAATTGGGTTCAGTAAACCAATTGGCACCTGCCCACTATGATAATCAGCAGAGTAACTATAAGCAACTCTCCGTTCGACGAAACCAACTCGAAGGAGAGCGAGGAGCCATACTTGAATTCATAGACGAGATTGAAAGAAAGAAGAAAGCTGTCTTTTCAGAAGCCTACGACAGAATTAATGAGAGTTTTTCCTTCTTCTTTGAACGGTTAACGGGAGGTGGACGAGGGTGGCTGAACCTGGAAAAGCCTGAAAACCCCTTTTCCGGTGGATTAGATATCTTTGCGCAGTTTCCTGGAAAAGCGTCAAGGTTGATTGCTAGTGCTAGCGGTGGTGAAAAATCAGTTGTGGCGGTAGCTTTCATCTTTGCAATTCAAAGTTTGTCTCCCGCCGCATTCTACGTGTTCGATGAAATCGACGCCCACTTGGACCCCTATAACGCTGAAAGACTTGCCGACCTTTTGAAAGAACAGTCATCTAATTCTCAATTCATCGTCATAACCCTCAGAGACGTTGTCATTGACAGAGCTGAAAAACTGTTTGGAGTCTATATTCAAAGTGGGATTTCTCAAATAGTATCGACAAAAATGGAAGAGGTTTTACCGCGAATTGTCTGAAGACCTTTCAACGGAGTACGAACGGCCGTTCTGGATAAGACCGCCGTGGAAGGTTCTGTTCGATCTGGTACGATTACACAAAGTTCAACCTTGGAACGTTGATCTTTCCAACATCTTAACGACTTTACTAAAGGAAATGGGAGGAAAGGGCTCTATCGATTTCTCAGCATCAGGGACCGCACTGCTTTCTTCCGCAATCATCTATCGAATGAAGTCGGAGCAGATTCTGGAACTTCAAGAACCGCCTAAACCACCTCCGGAAAAAGTTGTTGCGGTTCTTCCGCCACCCATTCAGCTGCCGTATCGATTTGAATATACGTCGACAACCATTGATAATCTTGTAGACGCTTTAGATGAGATTTTCAAAGATGAAACATTCATGGAATCCCTGCCTACACCAATACCCATTGCTCCAGAGCCCTTTGTTCTTCGGGACCTCGACGATTTTATGATAGATATCGAAAGTAAGATTGAAGATATGTATGAAATAATTCTCACACTTGCAGAGAAAAGTGAAGTAGTTCGGTTCTCTACCCTCGTTCAAGGAATAAAACGACGTGAAGCTATTAGAACATTCCTTTTAATTTTATTCTTAGCCAATACAGGAAGAATAGAGTTATGGCAAGATGAAGAGTTCGGAGAAATGTATATCCGATCTTCCAAGGAGCGTGTGCTCAGTAACGAATCGAACACAAAATGATGAGTCTATCCAATCATCGGAGTATAGGCTCAAAGTAGAATTGATTGAAGCAGCCCTATACGTTTCTGGCAGACCCCTCGACATCAAAACGCTGGGTGCTATCCTGAAGACGCGGTCAAAGAAAAAGATTCAATCCTATGCTCGGACACTAATGGAAGAATACAGCAAACGAGATGGCGCCCTAGAAATACTTGAATTCGACGACGGAAGATTTGTTCTCCAACTTAAAACTCAGTACGTGATTATGGTCAAACGACTGGCGATGCGGCCGCTTCTAACGACAGGCCCCCTTAAGACGTTGGCATACATAGCCTATCATCAACCCGTTGTTCAGTCCCACGTTACAGCTGTACGCGGGTCTCAGGCCTACTCTCACATTCGAGAACTTAAACGGTTTGGATTGATAACGACGGAAAAACTGGGGCGAACACAGATCATTAAAACCAGTGAGGTCTTTGCAGACTATTTCAACCTAAGTCACAACTCAAGGTTGATGAAACGACAACTGCAAGGCCTATTCAACTCGATTGAAAAACTAGAAAACGAGAAAATAGACAAAAAATCTTAGTTATCGGAGACGTCAACCACAGATTTATTAATGACCTGCTTGCCCTAATGGGTCAAACCACTTCTTAATGCTCAGGAGGAAGAATTTTTGACGCAATGGCATGGTGACAGGAAAAAACGAAAGATAACTGGAGGTAGAAAATGGCCTTACCGAGGAAAGCGAACGTTTGAGATGGGGCGGGAGCCCGTTGAAACCGAGCTCGGAGACCCCGTTAAAAAAATAGTGAGGGGCAAAGGAGGTCAGATGAAGAAAAAGTTGTTGAAGGCAGAATACGCTAATGTATCTGACCCTTCTTCAAGAAGGACCGAACACGTCAAAATAATACGCGTTTTGAGAAATCCTGTTAGCATCGATTATAATCGGAGGAACATCATAACAAAAAGCGCGATAATTGAGACTTCTCTCGGTGAAGCCATAGTAACTTCCCGAACCGGCCAAGACGGTGTGATAAACGCCGTTTTATTGGGAGAAACGGCCTAGTATAACACCGAAAAGTCGAAACTAATATAAGGAGTACAGTCTCCTTTTTTCTGGGAGGTTGATCGATTGAACCGTCTTGGAAAGGTTATACATCTTTCAGGCAACAAAAATTTAATTTTAAGAAGCAAACTTACTCTGAAGCTTCGAACCACCGTTTTCGACAACCGTCTATCCCCAATCGGTAAAATCCACGACGTTTTCGGTCCTGTGACTAGCCCCTATGTTTCCATAAAACCATCTGTCAAGAACCCGAAAAAATACGTGGGTCGCGTTCTATATCTCATAAATAAATAGATTGGATAAGAGGAGGGTGAATGATAAATGAGTGAACCAAAAGGTGAAGCTGTTTATTCTGTTCCCCACTCAAAGTTACACTGTCCCGAATGCAGTGAAAAACGATTCATTAAAGACTACGAAAACGCGGAGATTGTATGTATTAACTGTGGCTTCGTAGTTCAGGAAAAAATAGAGGACACAGGACCGGAGTGGAGGGCCTTTGATGGTGAGCAAAGGGCAAAACGGACGCGGGTTGGCGCACCTTCAACCTTTACCATTCATGATAAAGGTCTTTCAACGATGATTGATTGGCGTAACCGGGATACATATGGAAAGAAAATATCGTCGACGAAGAGGGCTCAACTTTACCGTCTCAAAAAATGGCAGCGAAGGCTCAGGGTTTCTGACGCCACGGAAAGAAATCTCGCCTTCGCTCTCTCTGAATTATCTAAGATGTGTTCATTCCTCAATCTACCAAAAAACATTCTAGAAACAGCCAGCGTCATCTATAGAAGAGCTGTTAAGAAGCGGCTGATTCGAGGAAGATCGATTCAAGGCATTACCGCTGCCGCCATGTACATGGCTTGTCGTCAATGTGGAGCTGCCCGAACCTTAGACGAGATTGCAGAAACATGCTTTATCAGCAAGAAGGAAATTGGAAGGTCATATAGGTTTATGGTTCGGGAATTGAAGGTTTTTGTACCGCCGTCAACCCCATCATATTACATAAGCCGTTTTTCCAACAAATTAGGTTTAGCTGGAACGGCTGAAGCCATCGCCATACGGATTTTAAATGTAGCCAAGATTATGCACCTCACGAGTGGAAGAGGCCCAGTAGGTATGGCTGCGGCCACCACCTACATAGCGTCCGTCCTCATTAATGAACGAAGGACTCAGCGGGAGATTGCGGAACAAGCAAACGTCACGGAAGTAACCATCCGAAACAGGTATCGGGAACTCATTGAAGGCCTAGAGATTGTCGTAAAGGTATAATATCTAAACTGCGTTCATATTCTTATTGACTTCTTAAATCCGCGTAAGGACGTTGATTTATGTTTTACTTAACTTGACGCTCTGCAGACGTTCTAAAACCCTTGTAAAAAAGCTTCTGAAATCCAAACTTATAAAAAGACGTTTGAGTATTAGGCTAAAAGAAGTATTTCCAGCAATCGAATAGACTGCGAAGACACTCATGTGGATTTGAAAGTGATAAAATAACAACAATCATTTTAACGATTAAGCGATGGGGAACCATGCATTTGCTGGACAACATAACGGTTCTCTCTACGATTTTTGGAGCTGCTGAAGCGCACATGAACTATCAAAAACTTAGGTCACGAATAAGCGGAAATGAATGCGTAATATGGTGGTGTTAATCATTGTCAAGACGAGATGACTTGGAGGATCAGGCGCTTAAGTTAATTATCGACAAAGGAACCGACGGGATTCTCCAAAGCACGATGTGGAGGGAACTAAAGGCCAGTAGCCGTGAGGGGTCACGGATATGCTTAAGACTTGAAGCGAAGAACCTAATCAAACGAGAGCGCGAACTCTCTAAAGGGCGTTGGACGTATCGAATATTTTTTAAGAAAAGGCTCATAGCGATAGATTCCCTCCTCAAGATCCCTTGCATGTTCTGCGATTACATCTATAGATGTGAACAGGATGGAGAAATATCGCCCACTAATTGCGTTCCATTAACTCTGTGGCTTTTCGCCTTTGAGGATAATCCTGAGAGCAGCTAAAAAAACGATAAGTTTTCGTGGAACTTCTTGCGTTTATCGACAAATAACTAGCTGACGATGAAGACGCCTATATAATCTCCTGAGACTTCATTCTGAGGAAGTGTCTTTTCTTAGGAATTTCTTTCGGATTCATTATGTATGGAGCACCTCGAAAGCCGATGAAATCGAGAAAGGGTTATTCGTAACCATTTTCGAAGATTACGGTTTTATGAACTTCAGTACTGACTTTTTCAGGTAACTCCTTTGGTCATCTAAGGTTTTTTAGATCCTGACAAACGTTTCAAAGGCCAAAGTAATGAATATGTGATGAAAAGGTTAGTGTAACCCGTATAAGACGCTTCATTACGTTCTTAGATACACACTGACATCTAAAGCTCTAGGATTGATATCATGAGATAAAAACACTGTTGTAAGGATTTTTAATCTTTTGATTTGAGAGTGTTCCTGTAAACTAAACCTTTGCGGTTTCCCTCACTAATTCTAAGGCCTTAGGGATGTCCTCAGGGTGAATAAACGTCGAACCACAATTATGGCATTTCCACCCTCTAACGATGAAATCGTCGTCATAATAAATGACCGTGGGTTCAGTTTGGACATCGCAAAGTAAACATTCTGGGTTGACTATCCAACTAGGTATTCGACGCTTTGAGATTCTCATGGCGCCTCACGCAACTTCATTGTTAAACCTTCAATTTAACCATTTGCCAAAAAACTTATATGACCCATATTCTTCGAAAACCTCGCGGATAACACTCAAGGAAAAATAATGGAAAACACAATTACGGTAGCCCCAAAAGCTAACCCCTCAAATTGTTAAGAGGAATCTTCAAACGTTGAGAGACGAAGGTGCCCTTGAAAGAAAAGACAAGAAAACTCTGCCAGAATTAGGCGACTGGATTTCGGATTCAGGATACCTCTACGAGCTAGCTATCCTTGCTCAACCGTCGTAGATGACTCATCGAGCCATAGAGTTCGACTAGGCGTTGAAACTCAGCTTGATTGTAGAAGCTGCACTTTCTAGCTCCATAAGCCTTAGCGACCTCGATGCAGAATCGTGAAGCCAACTCGATATCAACGCAGTTGCTTGCCCCTGTTCCACACCCAGGAACTGGGACCTCAGCTGTTATCGCCACGCCGATTATGGGGGCGTCAGTCGCAATCCAGGGCTGCATGATGCTGTTGACATGGTATATGTCGTTCCCATAAGGTGTTATGTCCTGAAGGGTTATTGGAACCACTCGCGGGCTTCTCCCTGTCACCACTTCCATTATATCTAGGAGGTTCTCACTGACTCTCAGGATGTATCCCTCTTTGACGGTTGGAGTTATGGCGAAACCTTTGAACTTGGCGACCCTGTTACCTTTGGTCGTATCTATGGACAGGAGAGCATCCATTTCTGGGGTGACTTCCTGTCTGTTCATAACTGTCATATCGACGGGTGAATCCATGAATGGCACGGGTTGATGAGGCTGTGTCGGCGCGTTGGGGCATATGTGGGTCGTCACGACCACGTCTCCTAGTAGAGAATCGCCATTTCGCTTCATATCCGCTAGTTTCAAAGCGCATGAGAGAGCTGTCACCGCTCCATCGGCGTCTGATACCAGTCCGATTCTTTCTGGTCTAGCGCCAATCCCGCCAAGTCTACCGATGATGCCTAGGGTGGGGGCGTTTCTTTGAAGGGTTTTTCCCTCTCTTCCCGGAATCTTGATCTTGATGAAGTCCGTGGATCCCTTTTCTCCGGTGATTTTCTGCAGGCTCAAATCTTCGAGTCCCCTTTTTTTTAGCAGATTCAAAACGTCTTGGCCTTTTACCGTAGCCCGATC
>JAZFSF010000084.1:0-3009 GCA_036446055.1 Bathyarchaeia archaeon
CGAAAAAGATCTCAAACTAATTATGAAAGTTCCTGAGGAGTTGACGGTAGAAAACGACAAAAGAAGGATGAAGCAGATAATCATGAATTTCGTGAGTAATGCTGTAAAGTTTACGGATGAAGGAACGATACAGATGCATGTAGTTGAAAGAGATGGCGTGGTTGAAGTATCTGTCAAGGATACTGGCATCGGGATAAGAAAAGAGGACCTGAACATGTTGTTCAAGCAATTCAGCCGCATTCCTGAAGAAGGCAGGCAGATCGAGACGGGCACGGGGCTTGGTCTTTATGTATCAAAAAAGGTGTCTGACCTTATCGGTGGCAAAGTAAAAGTCGAGAGTACTTATGGAGTGGGCAGCGAGTTCACATTCACATTTCCATTAAGATATGGGAAGGCGATGAGATGAAAACGATTTTATTAGTTGAGGACAATGGCTCCAACATGTACCTTATCACATTCATTTTGAAAAAAAACGGGTATAACGTGTTACAGGCTTTCAGGGGTGAGGAAGGCGTAAAGATCGCGTTAAAAGAGAAGTTAGATCTGATACTCATGGATATACAGCTTCCAGACATAGATGGTTTCGAGGCTACAAAGAGGATAAGGGCGTCCGATGCGCCTAAGATGCCCATTATCGCTATAACGTCTTATGCTATGGCTGGAGATGAAGAGAAAGCGTTGCGCTTAGGCTTCACAGGATACCTCAGAAAGCCCATCAACCCAACAACATTCTTGCAAGAGATCGAAAAATACCTGCCTGTAGTAGCAGTGTGATAGCGCGCGCAATACTTCTCTTTAGTTCATTCGTAGTGCTCTATAGTTATACGCTGAGACGCTGAGCACGTTGATTTTTTTCGCATTAGCTGTCCAATACTAACTAGCTACGTTTTGTCTCAATTAGTGTTACACCCTAAATTACCTAGGTAGTTTCATTATCACATACCAAATTACCTAGGTAAAACCAAAAAACCGAGTGGGAAAACAATAAAAAACTAAAATTTAATCCTCAAAAACCTGCTTAATGTTGGTAGATGAAGTCAAACAAAGCTAGCTATTTTGGATAAAGTAGTTCTCGAAAATTATTTAAATTTATTGAAATTCGCAGTAGAGAACTACTGCCTAATCCTAAGAGTGACGTCTTTCAAAATTTACTTTGAAAAAACTAGTTAACTGATCATTAACCATAATACTTGAGTGAAAAAAAGATGGCGTGAACTATTATAATCCCGCTATCTTTTTCCAGTCTCTCTTAAGTGCATAGGCTTCGGCAACAGACTTCCCCGCACGGATGGCTGGTGCCACAGCTTGATCCTTTTCTCCATAGACCTTAACAACTTCTAAGGCTCTCTCTGCAATCTCTTGAGGTATGACACAGACGCCATCGTCGTCTCCGACTACGATGTCTCCTGGATGTACCCGAATTCCACCCAATACGATCGGCACATTATAGTCGACAGTATAAAGAGTACCCGATAAACCACCCGGAGATATTGCCCGACAGAAAACGGGGATTTTCAGGCTCTTAAGAGCTCTTGTGTCTCTACAACCTCCATCAATTACCATTCCTACTGCACCTCTGACCTGGCAAGAAACGGCGCTGTTCTCACCCCAGTTAACGGATTGACCATGTCTGTATCCACCACAATCAATTACTACAACATCTCCAGGCTTACAGTTTTCCTTAGCCACCTGAGCAACGTCCATCTTATCTCCCTTCCTCTTAGTACGTTCCACCTTAAGGGTTAAGGCTCTTCCAGCTATGTTGATTGGGGTGTAAATCGGTCGAATGTCGTGGTGTATTACTGCTTGATAGCCCAATGCTACTAGGGCATCTGAAATGTTTCCTGTACACCACTTTCCAAGTTCATTTGCTAGCTTGATTGACATATAAATCAACTCGCTATACTTACTACTTTACGATATATAACTTAGCCAGCTCAAAGTAACTTGCAAGCTTTATCTCGAATAGAGAAGCTGAATATGTCAAAAAAACATTCACCCTTGAAAAGAACTTTTCATTCTAGGTGAAAACGAAAAAAACATAATGCCAATCCAAAAAGCTAACTAGTGAAGACCACACATTTTCATCTTGAGGATAAGAATTGTATATACTCAGATAATAGACTCATCTATCTAGAATATAGTTTCCCGTAACGTGTGTTTTATCTCGCGTAGATACTCGATTTCTTTGCCACGTGGTATCCGAAGTATAGCTAAGTCCAAGTCTTTATCTGCAAATTCTTTCAACCTTTGTTCGCATTCAGTCATTGAACCAGTAATTACGACGGACGTCTTTATCTCGTCTGCATTACGTCCTATTCTGCTGCAAAACTCTTTCAGTAGTTTCCTACCCTTTTGAAAGTCCTCAACCGTTGTAACTCTATTCATGTTCCATCCGTCTGCGTGTTTTGCCACAACTCTCATCATCTTCGATCCAAATCTACTTCCAATCCATATTGGAGGATATGGTTTCTGGACTGGTTTCGGTAGGCAAAACGCATCTTTTATCGAATAGTGTTCACCAGTAAACGTTGCAGAATGTTGAGTCCACATCCTCTTCATAATCTCCAGGCCCTCATCGAGTTTCTCTATACGTATGCTTGGAGTGGTCGGGAAAGGTATACCGTATGCATCGAATTCATATTCATATCCTAACTTTTTTTGTTGCTCAGCCCTATTTGTTCCACCTGCACCTATTCCAAAGTCTAATCGTCCAGAGCTTATCATATCAAGAGTCGCCACCATTTTTGATAAAAGGGCTGGGTTTCTATTATTAACATTAAGCACAAGAGAACCCAATCTTACACTCGTAGTTTCAACAGATAAGGCAGATAGAAGCGTCCAGCATTCCAAGAACTGTTGTTCATCAGGTCTAGGACTGGCATTTAAATGATCAAGAAACCAAACAGAATCCACACCAACTCTTTCAGCTTCAAGCGTTATCTTCTTAATCTCCTTATAATCAAACCCGTCTTGAGCTAAACTTAATCCCAGCTTCAACTTCTTCCA
>JAZFSF010000085.1:0-2632 GCA_036446055.1 Bathyarchaeia archaeon
CCACGTTTATTTTAACGTTGAAAAAGCTGAGAAATTTAATCTTATCATAAATGGCGACATGCGGAATGTTTATGGCCAAAGCTTCGCAAGGGAATGGGTGAAAGGACGGTTCGATGCCGAGTTGGACTTCGTTCTAAAGGACGAGCCGAATTCTAAATATTTAAATATAGGATTGACTATAACGGGTCTAGAGGACATCACGAAAAGGTTTTTAATCGAAGAAGGCGATGAGAAGAGTACATCAACCGAGTTAGATGATCTATTGGGTGATATAAAGCCGTTGTTCTAGAGAAGGAGATATTGTAATGAAGAAGATAGTTGCAACCACGTTCCTGTTGCTTATTGGCTTCTTGGGTTTAGTAAGTTCTGCCCTACCTCCACCGTTCTTAGGCGCTCAAGACCCTAGGAGTTCCCCCGCTGAAAGTGCGAGGATAGGGGATCCTGTATCCGCAAGCGTCCAATTGATAAAAATCACACCTGCCGTTCCTAAAGAAGCCTCCTTGATAATACATACTGATGCTGTAAGTCCTATTTTTCGTATCAATGTTGATGGAGTAGAACAGTTACCCGTTAAAAGTGATGTAGAAATTGACCTTTTGGTTGATACTGTCAAAGAAATATCAATAGAGGTCAATGGAAAAGCTCCCACTGTTGAGGCTTTAACAGAAATGGAACTGTTAAAGGTTGAGCTGTACAGTTACTACGATGAAGAGAATAAAGGCACTCAAACGCTTGTTGATCTACCTCTCAGAGTGTCAACTCAAGAGATATTAGATACCGTGAGATCAATAAATACTGCAAAAAGCGAGTATGACAAGGTGGAAGCGTTAACAAACGACTTGGAAGCCCAAGGGAAAGATATCGTAGGGCTCAGAAGCAGATTACTTGATGTAAAAGATACCATTAGCATCGCTGACGAAGCCGAGGCCAGGGGTGAGACCACTAACGCAAAAACTCTCGCAGACCAGGCTATCCGAGAGTTGGAAAGAATTAAGGCTGATGCAGAGGAAGAAGCACCAATACAGGCGCCAGCGGATATACAAAGGTATCTGGTCATAGGCGGAGCTGTAATTGTTGCCCTCCTGATCTTTTTATTCGTAAAAGGTAGAAGGGAAGAATTGGGCTGATTAATACCAAGAGCAAAATGGCCAAACGCTTCCTAAATTCCATCAACCTTGGTTATTTTTTATACACAAAGTAAGTACTCAGCAACATGACACGCTCCTTACGGAGTAATGAATTTCTAAGGTTCGCTTTAGGCATATTCTTGATAGGTGTAGCTACTCTAGGATATGAGATCGCTCTCGCATATGAATTCTCATTTATATTTTGGTTCAATGTTTCATTTGCTGTGATTTCTATAGCTATGTTTGGACTTGGTATGGGAATATACTTTCTCGCATTACTATGTATCGGGGGGACAGCTTATCTAAACAAAAGTGGTGG
Organism: Bathyarchaeia archaeon; assembly: GCA_036446055.1. Classification (GTDB taxonomy): domain Archaea; phylum Thermoproteota; class Bathyarchaeia; order RBG-16-48-13; genus DAOVBJ01. Next base: position 1,447 of record JAZFSF010000085.1, read on the forward strand.
CTAGTTCTTCCCCGATTCAATCCATGGTAAGAATTCATCGAGAAAATCTAAATGGTCTTGAGACGAGGCAAATTTCAGATGCATCGATAACCTGAAAATGCCTTTGGACTCTCCGTAGTCCTTTTTAGCTTGCTCTAGTTGGGCTTTGTAATCCATTCTTATAGAGCTATTCGTGTACTCGTGGACGAGATATCTGGTGAATGTATCTTCGAAGTAAATACCATTGTCCATATATACCTCATCGAAGTATCTCTGCGCCACTCCTATGGATTCTTCAGTGTAATTCCATCTTGGTGCGAGGAATATTTTCGGATCTTTAAAACCGCTTAAAAAGAATTCCCCAATCCCAAGTTTGACTATGTCCTCCGCATCCTCTCTGTCGACGGCGAATTCACGTCCATCGTGCGTGTATCCGTGCTGGCCTAATAGGTATCCACTACTCTCCAGTGTTTTAATATAATCTGAAAACTCAGGGCTCTCGTGGAAAGGATTCTCGTCGCCATAGTTTGGTATAACAAATAATACGATCCGATCATATGCTCCTGGATATTTCTCCAACGTAGTGATTACCTTTTTTAATTCATCTAAATCGTAGTTAGCACCGACATCATGGATCTCTATCCAAACTTGCGAGCTGTTGGTGGGCTTGTCTATTTTTCCCTCTTTCCAGCGCTCATTGTAGTGAAGAAATATAGGATAACCCGTGACATTGTACAGTGATTGTAATTGTGTAACATGCATTTTGTGATAATGTTCGCTTGAGGTGTGGCCAATCCCATCGTAATAGCTCCATCCCGAGTCATCGTAACTGGGAAGATAATGAATTAGCCCTTCTAAGCCGTTCTCATAAACCTTTTTGGCCTGAGCATACCCTGTGACATCATAAAATTCTTTTATCCACAATAGCGCTGTTATAAACCCGTTTAAGACATATGGAGGGTCGTTACTCGCATATTCAGGATACCAATAGTAAACGCCTCCATTGTCTATCCTTGCTACCCTCAGCCCACCATCTCCGAAATCTGTAGAAAAGGCATTCAGATTTTTCTTAGCAGCCACAAGGTATTTTTCATCATTGGTGAATTGATAAGCGAGTAGGAATACCTTTAATATGCCTGCTTGGGAGAGGGATCCAATCCAACCTTCGCTTAGATTATATGACGGCCAAGGGAAGGGATATTCCCAA
>JAZFSF010000086.1:0-4499 GCA_036446055.1 Bathyarchaeia archaeon
GGCTTTCATCGCTTATCGAAAGATAAGTCAATCTGTCCGGCAAGAACCATTTCATACAAAGCATCCCCGAAAGCGGCTGGGGTGGGAAGAGGTGAGGGTGAGGTTGGGACCGCATCCAACGCCACTGGCCCCTTACAGAACACTAAGTTCTGCCAGAGAGCAGTCGTAGCGTTAGCAAACCCTGCCTCTCGAAATGGCCCACAAGCTCTGCCTGTCTCTGTAAGGCACAGAGAGGCCCGAAATGGAAAATCATCCCGGAAAGCTAGAGAGACCAGCCCGAAGACTACATCCTTGAAGCCGTCACTGTCGTCTAGCTTCCAGATCTGGAGCACAGACGCCTCAAAGAAACCGACTTGGCGGCTCTTGAAACCCGCAACTGTTGGTAAACCTACGTCTTGTACCTTCATCAGGAAGGAGCGAAGGTCGTCAACGTCTCCACTGGAGAGCGTGGCCCACACAGAATTTTCTTCTTCGGTCGCTTCAAATTTAAACTCTACACTCATAATTTATATCCTTTCTCTCATACTGGGAGCCACTGCTCGGATTTGAACCGAGGACCTGCTGCTTACCATGCAGCTGCTCTACCCCTGAGCTACAGCGGCACAGCCTTGATGGCAGCCTTTCCGCCCGTCTTTAGTAGCGTTTTGATGGCGTCCTTGAAAGACCAAACATCAGACCAAGACAAACCATATTGGGTATCAAGGGTGACGTATTTGTGGGCTCGCGGGTGGTAGACACCTACGGCATAAACCACACAGTCCAAACCGTCGTAGAACCATTTGAACTTGCGTCCCTCGATCATCTTGGCGTAAAGGAAAACTGTCTTGTCTGCGGACTCAGCCAGCAATTCGGCGGCGTTCGCAAGACGTTTCGCTTCTTCCTTGTTGTAAGCAATGCAATACTTAATCTCGTCAAATCTTTCGTCAACCGAAAGAACCGAAGGCTGGAGTTCAATTATTTCCCCAGTTACTTCATCAATCAAGTTTGTTGCCTGAGGAGGAGAGTTTTCTCCTACCCCTAAGTAAAGTTCCATGAGCTTCCCGCCCTCCTTTAATTGGGGGGCGGAGGCAAGCTTCCCTTGCAAGACTACGTAAGTCTTGGCTAAACCTTGCACACTTCGAGGTTCTCTCTTAAATGGTCCGACACAAGCACTAGTGAAGATTAGGACCAAGCCTAACACAACTATTCGTTGAAAAACACGCACATCTTCTCCTTATCAACTCCGGTGTGGAGCGGAAGACGGGCCTCGAACCCGCAACCTCCAGCTTGGAAGGCTGGCGCTCTGCCAATTGAGCTACTTCCGCTTATATGTCAATGGTTAGGGGCTGGTAATCGCCGGAGTTCTCACCGGGATAACCCCTGGGATTGCAAACTACCCGGGTATTCCCTAGCTGGTAGTCGCAATTGATATGAGTATGCCCATGGCACCATACCTTGGGACTCATATCCAACATGATTTCTGATACGTCGCACAAAAAGTACAAATTAGTTGGCTCTTGAGCATACTTGGCATGCACACTCTTAGAAGAGGGCATATGATGGGTCACCACAACATCAACAGGTCCTACTCCCTTAAGGAAGTTCACTGACAGTTTATTGTGATCGTACACCCAGTGAGTAAAGTGTTGAATCTGATTGAAGTCACTCATGAACCTCTCGTAGACGGGGTTCATGGGAGTATCTTTAAACCATAAAGTGGTGCCCGCAATAGAAACTCCCTCGATCACTACAGATTCATTGTCCAAACAGAACAAGTTGCTGAATCGAGCATCAAGAGCTGCAAATCTATCTTGTGTCTCTTCGAATGAGCTACCGTAGTACTCGTGGTTGCCCAGTACGTAGACGACGTTGGGATACTTGTCACACAGAACCTCGAAGTAACTGATCGCTTCTTCTTGTAGGTACCAGCTCTCAGCTAAATCTCCGGCTACAATTAAAGTCTCGCAGTCTTTGGGATCTAAGTCCTGTGCAAAATAGTCGTCCCGGTTGCGATAAGCATCCACATGGAGATCGCTGACCAATTGAATCTTCATCAGTCCCTTATTGCCCGGTATTTTATTTTCTTTCTTCCAGATTTATATCTTGGTGGGTTAGCGCGCCCAACATTCTCTAACGACTGGCACGCGGCAATAAAAGCACGAGGCCCACGCCCAGGCGGTACCAAGCGCTCGGTTTCTTCTTCTGGTTCGGGGAAGTGAAAAATATTTCGAATACCTACGCCATGAATGTGTTCCATTACGGGGTGCGTATTTTCTATAAGGGATGCCTTACTCCGCTTCCCAACTTTTTGTTTACATTCCAGGCAGGTAAAGATGTGCCTACTAAGAGGTGCAAACAGTAACGTTTCCCCGTCTCGAGCGCGCGATGCGATGAGTCCTCCGCACCGTTCATGTTTTGCATAGTTTCCGTGACGCGATCTAATTTCCCACTGGGATAGATTGGGACGATTAATTTTACGCTTAGCCATGCTTTTTAGTCCTTTGGCTGCGATTCTTGAATTCACTACAGAAACTCTGTATAGATTTTCCATAGTGAATAGAGAGGAGCAAAAGCGTCGCGACTGATGCGGCTACCAAAATTTCTTGTGGGCCGTAAGTCGCAAACACTGTTACTCCCCCCAACTTTTTTTTCGCGAAAGTCGACGCTTTAAGGGGAGGATCTACCCCTTATCCACTATCTTCGGAAGCCACCACCGCCGCCGCCGCCACCGGAAGCCTTACGGTCCTGAGCCTCGTTGACTCGCAGATTTCGACCATCAAGGTCGTATCCATCGAGCGCTCGCTGCGCATCTTGTGCGTCGCTCTCGCTCTGAAATTCGACAAAACCGAATCCCCGGGATCTTCCTGATTCTCGATCAGTGATCACATTGGCCGAATCGACCGTTCCATGCTCTTCGAACAGGGCTCGAAGATCGGCCTCTGTGGTGGTAAAGGGAAGATTCCCTACATATAGTTTGCTACCCAATTTGCTTTCTCCTAAGTGCGCCATTTGACGCGTTATTTTATCTCTAGACAGTCTAGAGACCCATATTCGCTTGAGCCACGATAGTGGCCCAAGCAAAACTGATGATTAGTTGGTGTAAGGTACCTCATACGAGAGGCATTTACAGCCTTCTATCTCGCAGGGTTCTAACGTATTATCCTGCTCTTCACTGAGAGTATGTTCGTAATCCTCGTGTCCGCACACACAAAGCATTACTATTCACCAATCTCACGGCGCAAACGATCTAGCGCTGTTTTTGGAACCTTGTGCCCTGCTTCTCTATGTTCTATGAGATGGTCAAGGGCCTGTTGTAAAGTATCTAACTCAGTCCACCGAATTTCCATTTTTCCCAAAATTCGGGGAAATGCTAATTCACAACCTATGCATGACCAGAAGGACCGATCCGAGCGATCCCCAGTTGCGATCAGGTAGACGTCACTGTCCTTGCCGTTCTTACGGCAATAGCTCATGTAGAAGCTCCGTCGCCGAGTTGGAGCACTACAGACATTACAGTGTCCGTATGCTCATCTTCTGTAATTTGGTCCAAAGCGGTATTTCCTTCAAATACCTGATGAGGCGTATTTAGCCATCGTAAGCACTCAGTCAAGTTATTGTCGAACAGGTCCAAAAGGGCCTGGGAAAGTTGTGTATGGTCCATGTTTTCTCCTGGTGACTTTAGCGTTGTTCCGCTTTAAGTCTCATTAATCCACGTACGCCCGAAATAACGATCCAAACGCAAAGTATGCTAAAAAGGTTTACAGCCCAATCTCCCGTTTGAGACCCCAAGTCCCAATTAACGTAAATGAGAACAGGTCCATTTACGATGGCTCCAATATAAGCGGCTTTTAACCACTTATTTTTGGCGGTAGCCCAATAATAGAACATGGACAATGCGGTGGAAAGAGCGATTAGGAGACCTAGAGTGCTAATCATAGATTCTCTCAAATAGCTCTAAGCAGACTTGTTTGGTTATCATGGGTATTGATCTTGGATCGGCGGGATAGGTGAGGTAATCCTCTCCTAGGTAATCCAAAATGCGGACGATTTGGTGATCCAGTGCTTTTGCCTTGGTTTCGTCCTGAAGACGTCCAGAAGGGTTATAAGGCTTCAAACGCTGTAGAAATATGTTCACATTTCGGAGCCGACGATGTTCTTCGAAAACCATCTTGTTAAAATGCGGATTTTCACCGCTATAGTACAAAATCGAGTTCAAAAGAGGAGCATCGGTAAGAATAACGTCTACTTGGTCCAAAAGTCGATAAATCCGGTGATATTGCTTGCCAAACACATAAAGTTGATTATCCAAGACATGGGCTGACCTTTCCCAGACCTTATCTTTAGCAAACTCTAAAGCCATCTCGCAATTGATGTTTTCCCACTTTAGAGCGGAAAATACGCTTGCTGTAGTTGATGATTTACCCGTTCCGGGTCCACCGAAGAAATTTACGACTAAAGTGTCCATAGCAGATACTCCCCTAGAAGATATATACGATAAATCCCCTACTTTTGCAAGTCAG
>JAZFSF010000087.1:0-13886 GCA_036446055.1 Bathyarchaeia archaeon
GTTACACGGTGCTATGGTCGCTGAAGGGATTCCTGAAGCAGAGGGCACCCTGCTGCAGAAGATAAGACAGCTAGTGGGCTCATCGATTCCGGTTATGTGCACGCTTGACCTCCACGCCATGGTTTCGGAGACAATGACGAAAAACTTAAACGCGGTTTTTGGCTTCGAAACAAATCCGCACATAGACCAATATGAGAGAGGCGTTGAGGCAGCTAAAATGATGGTGTCCACTCTTAACGGAACGGTTCACCCCGTAGTCGCCTTGAAAAAGCTTCCCATGATGCCACCCACCATCAATATGCGAACAACGGAGGGACCCATGGTACAGCTGTTTAATGAGGCAAAGAAAATAGAGGCGAAGGAGGGAGTGATAAACGTCTCTGTCTTCGGAGGATTCCCCTACGCAGACGTTGAGAGAGTGGGATCCAGCGTGGTCGTGGTAACGGATGGGGACATGAATCTCGCAAATCAGTTGAGCACAGAACTTGGAGAAATGCTCTGGAGTCTACGGAAAGAATTTCTGAAAGACCTCGTGTCGGTAGAGAACGCCGTGGATAAAGCGGTTCGAGCAACGGAGGGACCAATCATCTTGGCAGATGTGGCGGACAACCCAGGAGGCGGCGCTCCAGGAGATGGAACCGTGATTTTACGAGCACTTCTCGAGAAAGGCGTAGAAAACGTGGGGTTCGCAATCATCAAGGACCCCGAGGCTGTGGAGAAAGCTATCGAGACTGGAGTTCGAGGAACGTTGAAGATGAAAATCGGTGGAAAAACAGACAAGCTCCATGGTGAACCCGTGGAAGTTTGTGGACAGGTCAAAACCATAACGGATGGTCGATTCATTCACAAGGCGATCAGGAGGGGTTTGGTAGCCAACGTAGGGAGGACTGCGGTTCTAAAGATCAAGGGCATCGAGGTCATCCTCACCGAGAAGAGCCACGCACCGAACGACCCCGAAATCTTCAGACGGAATGGCATTGAACCCTTTGACAAGAAGATATTGGTACTTAAATCGAGAGGGCACTTCAGAGCAGCATATGAGCCCTTCTCAAAAGAAGTTATTGAGGTGGACGCACCTGGACTGACCTCTCCAAACCTGACGCTATTTGAGTATCAGAGGATTCCACGCCCCATCTGGCCGCTAGACAACATTTAAGAAAAGACATACATATGCTATGATAAACGTTGGAAAGAACTATCTTAGCCCCTCAATCAAGACAATTCAATTGGATTTTAGTCCTCATGAGTCCCCCGATAGATGTAAGAAGAAAGAACTGCTCCTCAGGCACTTCAAGAAGTCAGAGTCCTCACGATATATATTCAGGTTTATCCTAAAATCAACTCGGATAACCCATGAGTAATTTTAATCTATACCCCCACAACCTCTTGCGAAGCCTTTAGAAGGAATGGGTTTCACGAAAGGGAAGACTGGAATCACTTACAACAACAGACTTCATGTAACACCCTCGTTGCCACCTACAACTCTTTTCTTCAAGCTGCCACAACAAAGGAATGATAGAAAAGGTACCAGAGAAGGGAAAAGCCTTATTCCATTCCCATCAAGTTATTTACGTAAGTGTCTTACGCAGACACATATGGTGAATAGAAATCAAATGGACGAAAGTAGGGAGAGATAATGATTGATTTGCTGGAGTCATTGATTGGAGAAGCTTTGAAGTTGGGCGCGTCTTACGCGGACGTTCGGTTTCAAGAAGTTGAATCATCCGTCATCACGGTGGAGAACAGTCGTCTGAAGAATTATGGTAAGAGTGCGCTTTCTGGTTTGGGTGTGAGGGTACTGGTGGACAACGCCCTCGGCATCACCTCATCAACTATACTCGAGCCCAAACATCTCTTGGAACAAGTTGGAAACGCAGTTAAAGCCACTAGGACCATCGCAAAGAGAACTAACCCTACCCATTTAAGGAATGCCACGCCTCTCAGAAAATCGGCGAAATCATCATGTTCCAAAAAGCCAGACTCCCTATCGGACGAGGAAAAGATTTCCTTAGTCGTGGATGCGAATAAATCCGCTACATTGAAGGGGATAACAAATCGAATTACCAGTCTAGGCTGGTTTACGGAACGACGAGTGTTTAAATCCAGTGAGGGAGCAGAGGTATCCTTGGAAACAACGATGGCAGGACTAGCCCACTCCTCGGTAGCCGCTTCTTCGGGGCAGATGGAATACGTGAGTGACAGTCGATCTAAATGTGCAGGCTTCGAATTCATCTTGGAAGAAGACTGGGGTCTCTTCACTGAAGAGATCTCTAAACTGAGCCTTCAAATGGTAGAGGCTAGATCGCCCAAGCCACGAGTCTACGAAGTTGTCGCTGACTCCGACCTAATCGGCCTCATCCTCCATGAAGCCTTCGGTCACGCCTCGGAAGGAGACTTAGTCGCGACCAAGGAATCGGTTTTAGAGGGGCGACGAGGAGACCGAATCGCCAGTCCTCAAGTCACTCTGATTGATGAGGGGGTTGTTGAGGGCGGGTACTATCTTCCCTTCGACGACGAGGGCGTTGAGAAGAGACGACAGATCATTGTGGAAAAGGGTGTCCTCAAAAGCTTTCTCCACTCGCGGGAAACCGCCTATAAACTGGGAGTTCCTTCATCTGGGAATGCGAGGGCACAGGGATTCGGTAATAAACCCATTGTCCGGCAGACCAATCTATTCATGGAGCAAGGTGATCAAAGCCGTGAGGAATTACTTGAGGACATTAAGGACGGTTTGTACATTTGCGGGGCTGGCGCTCGAGGCGGACAGGTTAATGTTGCCATGGGAACCTTCACCTTTCGGGTGGGACCGTCCTACGCAATTAAGAGTGGGGAGATTGGAGAGTTAGTTCGGGGCGTCTCCATTAGCGGAACGATTCTTGAGACTTTGCGAAGTGTTGTGGCCGTCGGAGAGGACTTCGCCATCAGTACGAGTCTTTTTGGCGGATGCGGAAAGGATGGACAGCGGGTTCGTGTGGGACACGGCGGCCCCCATGTGCGGATTAAGAGTATGATGGTGGGCGGAGGTGAATAATCATGAAAGTACTCGCCCTTTGTGAACGAGGCGTTAAGCTAGGCGAAAAAATGGGGGCCAGCGAGGTCGAAGTCTACGGTATTCTCAACTCGATCCGAGAGGTAGATTTCACAAATAAAATCGAGTCCACGAGAACCGCTGTTTTCGCAGGCCTTGGAATCAGGCTTGCCCTTGGCAAGCGACTTGGCTTTTACTCTTCATCCCAAGTCACCGAGAGAGGGGTTGAACAGGCTGTGACAAAGGCAATGACATTAGCAAAAATAGCCCAACCTGACCGAGACTGGATTTCCTTTCCTACGACATATGGCGAAGCCACTGTAGCAAACATTTTTGATAAAAATCTAAAAAACGTGACAGTGGGGACACTGTCGGAGAAGGCCGTCAACATTATGGACAAAGTTCACAACTTTGATAAACGAACAATGATTACACGAGGCTCCATTGTTGTGAATGAAAAGCGGGTAGCTATCAGCAACAGTTACCACTGCGAGCTAGAACGGAAGAGCACATACGCTTCTTCCAGCGTAACGGTCACGGCAGAGGAGGCGGGAAAGAAAGGACAAAGCAGTGAATCAGGGCAAAAGAGGTCGTGGCATGAGAACGAGAACTTGGAACTGTCCCAAAAGGCGTCTGAGCGCGCTCTTAGGATGATGGATGCCAAGCCCATCGGAAGCGGAAGAACCAGCGTGATTTGGAGAAACGAAGTCTTTGCTGACATCCTCAGAGTCATGTTTGGACGAACCTTCTCAGCCGACGCCATCCAAAAGAAGCGCTCACCATGGATGGGAAAAATTGGAGAGACGATAGCCTCAGAAAACGTCTACATACTAGATGAAGGGGTCAAAGACGCTGGATTGGGCACCCGGGAATTCGACGACGAAGGATACCCCCAACAGGATACTCCTTTAATCACTAAGGGAATACTGGTGAATTATCTATACGATAATTATACGGCTAATAAAGAAGGAAAAGCCTCGACGGGCAACGCGAGTAGAAGTTATCGAAGCACCCCCACGCCCAGCATTAATAACCTAACCCTCAAACCAGGAACTGCCAAACTGGAAGAACTCATCAAAGACACAAAACGCGGCCTTTACATCCACGAAGTCATTGGTGAATGGCTTTCTAACCCAATCAGTGGAAACCTAAGCGCTACAGTAACTAACGGCTACCTCATCGAAAATGGAGAGCTGACCCAACCCGTTAAAGGCGTCATTGTCTCCGCCAACTTCTTCACACTTATTCAAGACGAAGCAAGCCTAATAGCGGACGATATTGAAAATTCGGGTTCAACCTATGCCCCATCCGTCAAAATGCAGAAAATCAACGTAATCGGCACCTAACTAATTAACTGAAACAAGGAACATAAGTCCTCATAGAGATTATGGCCTAAAAATAGAGAAATGAAGAGAGTGATGGAGTTTTTAGTATGCAGAGCAAGCTTGTTTCAGCGGTCGAGTGGTGGAAAAAGGATAGAAAATGGGTTTGCAATCTGATTTGTTATGACGGGGCGTTCAGCCAGATATGGCTGGAAGCTGGTAATGAGCTTTCGTTCAAGGTGAATTCAGGACGATACTGTGTCGGCTACGCCACAACCTCATCACGCACATCAGTTCCACAGGTCGCGTTGGAACCGTGGAAAGCCTACGAGCCTTGTCGTGTGAAAGCTCCCATTACGAAAGGATACAAATGTTCATCGTGTTCTCAAGCGGACACAGTGCTTCCATGCTTGATTTGCGATGGAGTAAAGTGTCTGGCGGAACCGGGTCGTCAGAGAAGCTGTAAAGATTCAACCGCTTACGTGTATATGGCGTCCTTTGGTCCGACGTTCGTAAAGGTTGGTGTCGCCCACCAGTCAAGGATACCTCACAGATGGATTGAGCAAGGAGCGAATTTGGCTAAACGAATCATGATAGGAAACGGGATGGAAGTGAGAAGGTTCGAGGCAACTATACATAAATCTCTGAATGTGTTGTCCGGATTGAGAACGAGTATGAAAGTCGACACCATGTGGAAGACACAGACAAAAAAAGAGGTCTTTGCATTAACAAACATGGAGGAGCAAATCAGACAGCGGTTTCCCGACTTTCCCACCTATCATGAAGCTCTTCAAGACTTGTCACCCATCTACGCTTTACCATCCTTGGATCGACAGCCCCTCAAGGTAATGATTAAGAAAAACCAGCAAATAACGGGAACAGTAATGGGCGCAAAAGGGGCATTACTGTTACTTCGTGTGAATGGACTCCCCCATTTTCTAAATCTGAAGCATCTCATAGGAAGGAAAATAACGTTGAATAGGGCCGAAGGAACAGGTTCACAGAGAGTTCTAGATGAATTTTAGAAATAGTATCAGCTAACCCTACATGCGTGGTCCGAAGACGCGTTGACTCAAAGTCCACACATACCGTCCTGATATGATGATAAAAGAAAAAAGGTGAGGGGATTGTTAACCTTCTTCGAGAGTAGCGACTTTTTCTAGAGAGGGAATGATGAAGGCCAAGTCAAGGGTTCGAAGAGTTTTCTTCGTTGGAATGCCGTGGATGTCGCAACCCCTAAGTCGATACCATGTCTGCTTATCTTCCTCGAATTGCTTCCGGTCGTAGACCGCTTCTACGGTACCCGCTTTGGGACCAAGGGTCAAGGGTTCTGTGAAGACGCGTTCGGGAAGAATGTCATCTCTGTCTGGTACAAGGCCCTGCCGTATGTTCCAAGCTCGCTCGAGAATGATGAGGCGATGCGCAAAGTGGTCCCATCCTTCTTGGCTGGTAAAGGGGGTCCATCCAGTCGCTGCCTTCAAAGCACTCGCGATGGTTTCAACGGGTAAAGACCGAACGTTTCTGATACATATGGTCAAAGAGTCGGCCACAGCAAAATTGTTCTGTCCCTCAATCGTCGGGCCATAGAGGTGAACGCCACCGCGGTCCGACATGACGTAGCAGAAGGTTTCCCTTTGATTTCGATTGTTTCCAGCGCCGCCGACACCCCATTCAACGCCTTTGCAGTGCATAGCAAATTTATCTGATCCCTTTCCCACCCGTTTTGATGCGATATTAATGCCTTCAGCTAGCAGGTCGCCGATACCGTCCCTGCGAATGATCTTCCGCACCATCTCAAACATGGCGGGGACGTTGCCCCACGTCAGTTCGACGCCATCTAGGTCTGCCTTAGTCAGTATCCCCTTCTCGTAGCATTCCATGACCCAAGAGAGAGTGTTCCCCGTTGAGACCGAGTCCAAGCCTACTGAGTCGAGGAAGGAGCTCAAAGCGTAAACCCCGTTGGGATCCGTTACCATACAGTTGGGGTGAAGGAGGTCAGTAGAGTCGTAGTCAGGTATGTCGAAGGTTCCTGCCCAAGGGCCCTCACGGATGATTCCGAGCTGATTACAAGGTGTCGGGCATCCAAAGCAACCTCTATTCTTAACGCGACATCGAGACTCCCACTGCAACGGACCGCCAGTCTCTACATCGTCGCCCCAGTAGGATTCCCGCCAATTCTTCAGAGGTCCGGTTGAGGAGTCGCTGGAACTTATGTTGGCAGTGGTGGATCCCCATCTGTTACGACCGTAGACGTAGGATTCGTTGCTTCGAAGTAGCTTGTGAAAGGTTTCTTCTAAGATGAGAAGTTTGTCGATGTCGACGACGGGTATGTCCAAGGTTCCTCGGACTGCAATGGCTTTAAGATTCTTCGAACCCATGACTGCTCCTCCGCCTGTTCGAGATGCGGAGTAAAAGTATTCCTGATTGATGCATGCGTAGCGGACGCGGTTTTCGCCAGCGGGTCCGATTTGTAAGACGCGTACGAAGGGATCTATTTCTTCCTTCAACCGTACCTCTGTCTCAAAGATGGAACAGCCCCACAGATGCTTCGCACTTCGTATCTCTGCCTCCCCATTATTCACGTAAAGGTAAACTGGTTCGTCAGCCTTGCCTTTGACGACAACGCCGTCGAAACCCGCGTTTTTTAGTTCGGGACCCCAATTACCTCCTGTTGAAGTGTGACCCATCAGGTTCAGTCCCGTCGAAGTCGCTGAAAGAGGTGACTTGAACCGTACGATCGTCCTGTTTCCACTCAGCAGACCGGTTAAAGGACCCGTGAAGAACATGATGAGATTTTCAGGGCTAAAGCCCTGAGTCTCAGGCTTCATTCGGTCCCAGAGGAGTTTCGTCATGATACCCCGAGCACCCAAGAACTTCTTGGCATCCTCGGGATTTAACGGCGTCTTATCGACGGTTCCTTCGGATAAATTCACGTCAAGAATCTTCCCAGTGTATCCACCCATCATCTCTTCACCACCTTGCCTCCTCGATCTTCTTTTTAACAGGATAGAACTGATCGGCAATCCTGCTAGCTATGACTTGAGCGGGCTTTGCTAACCGTTTGGGAAATCTGGAGAGAGGGAGAAAACGAAGGGTGTCAGATGGACAGAATTTGGCACATCGAGGATCACCACCACAGAAATCACATATCTGAGCGATGCCCTTCTGGGGATGGAAGGTTATGCAGCCGCCTCTACCTGCGGCGATGCATGCCTGGTTACACAATTCACAACTTGTGCAGAGAGCTTCTTTGACTATCATCTGGAATACGTCGCCGTCGTAAGTCAAGGCTCCCGTGGGACACGCACTGACGCAAGGCCGATCGTCACAGTACTGGCACACAATAGGAACGTCGATGGGGCCTGGATAGAATTGGTAGACTTGAATCCGCGAGTAAGCTTCGTTGTATTTCTTCTCATGTTGAAGCGCACACATTTTCTCACATATTCGGCAACCACTACATCCGGGCAGATTATGATTGACGAAAAGTTGCATAGGATTTTCCATGAAATTCATCCTTCTTTCTTTTATGTTACGAAACATACATATCTTTTCGAATTATTAAGAATTTCCTGTTGGCAGAGGACGTTGGATGACCATGGGCGTGATGAAGACTCTGAAGATCATGCGTCAGCTACTCGATGAGTGGACCCTACCCGATGAGATGACCGTGACATGGGATGTCGAAAATCGTCGAGAGGTAGCTTACGTCAAGGAGAAATTTTATGAGTATTTAGCTGACGGCTGGATGGCTTTCAGCGAAGAACCGAAGGGACGAAGGCAGATATTCAAATTCAATTCCCAACTTGAACTGATAGTACTGATACCGCCTCTTGGAGGCGGCTGAAGGAAATTCACTGGAAAAACGAGTGAAGCAGAGAAAAAGATTCCCCCCTTAAAATATGGGACAGGTAAGGTCTGGAGTCCCAGAGCAATCATTGCTTCGTAAATTACGTTAAAAAGGGGGAAGATGAGCCGATTGTCTATTTGACAATGGCGAGGTAGTCGGCTCTTGGTGGAGAAAAGGATTCTAAAAGAGTGGCTCCGCCCTCACTTAACGGTTTACAGCCATGTTTTTCGTCTGCCATGAAGACATACGCTGTGTTCTCCTCAACGACGACAGATCCAGTCTCTGTCTGGAATTCAACGGTGCCTTTGAGGCAGACTCCGATCTGCTCATTCATGTGGCCATGGAGCGGTATCACTGCTGTGGGGAGTAGTTCTATGAGCATGAACATCTGTTTTTCTCCAGAAACAAGAATCTTATTATTAACGTTGGGTATGGTGGAAAAAGCTTTTGCATCTTTTCTCGTGACTATTTTCAAAATATATACTTCCTCAAATGTTTATTTTTCGTAAATTATTACTAGACCTCAAATACTCTGCATTTAAATCTTTCCGTGTAAGATTCTCCCTTTTTCAAAATACGCGTCATACCCATTACCGCTCCTGTTTCATGTTAGTTACCCGAAGAATCACTCGATTCAACAAATAATCCACTAGTATATTGACATCATAACACCTGTCGACAGTAACCCGTTTCAAATAACGTTAGATTTAAGGATTAGGCGTACTTTTTTCGTTTGACAATTATGTTTTTACTAAAAAATGACTTGAATTTAGGAAGTGTATTTTCAGGGTTAATTTATTCCATCATCGATCTAAACGTCTTGAAAAGTAAAAAGTGTACTTGAAGCGTAGCTGAATTCAATAAAACTTAGGAGTAGTTATGTTTGAGGCGACTATTATGTACGTTGAAAGCTACGTTAGTCTTGATTTCTTTGCATCAAACATCACGACGATGACGGCGTTAGCCATGACAACTCCATGGATGTTGGGGAGATCTGTGGTTTGCGGTATTGGGAAGCGTATTTCCTTTCACAACTGTTATTCGCACGGCTCATTCGGGGAGTATGGAGAGGACAGCTGCCTAGTCAATTTTTATAGGGTGCAGGGTTGCCACTGTTACGTCGATGAAGAAGGGTTTTGTCGAGGTTTTCAAGGCTCTTAATTTTCAGGAGTTCACGTAGACCGACCATGTTTGAGTGGCTTATGGCGTCTTTTACAGCTCGTTGCACAGCTTTGGTTTCATCTTCTCCGTGAAAATCGATTCCTCCTGAAAAGCGGATGTAATGATTGTTCGTTTCGCAAGTCATCAAAGAAGTAAGTTTTCTTATGAGAAACAACCTCAGTACAGAAAATATTGGGGAAATCCTGAGATTGAGTGAAGATGAAAGTTTCAAGCCTTGGGCTACTGATCAAAGGCTTTCGAAGCGTATATCCATAATGTAATCTGAAAAGGTGTAACCGTCTTTCACTTTGAGTTTTAGCTCAAGCTTTAAGCATAAATTTTCGAGTATTAGGTCCTCGATGATTGTGTGGTTCTTTCCGAGAATGTTGCGTAACGCATGGGAAAAGACGCGTGGCTCCTGAGGAATCTCCTTTATCTCCAGATGGTATCGTTTTTTTATGGTTTGAAGCATCAACTTCACGGATGCGACTCCAAAAATCTCCGTTAACACAGTTTCCACTATTTCAAGAATTAAACTATCCAGTTTATCCTCGGATATCAGATTCGTCTTACTCATCATCAAATTCAATCCATGAACATCGACAAGAGCACGATTGTGAACTGAAACATGATTCTCCTGCTGGTGTTTCAATTCAAGCTTAAGAGTTGATTCGGCGGTTTACAAAATATATCATTTACTAAACTCAAATCCATGTTTGTAACCAGTATTTACAATCCTCATCGATAAGACGTATAATAGACGATTGCCCAGCAAGAAATACAAGGCATCGATCTTCGTTTTTAGGATATAGCCTCCCGCATATACAGAGTTTTCAATCGCTTCTTCACATAAATATGTACTCTCTTGTACTTTTAACAATATTCATCATTTTCTGTAATGTTTTCCTTTATGAATGGTAACGATATGGATGGTTTTTTCTTTTGAAAGACGATGGGCTTCAGCGATTTCTGACTGAGTGATGTGAAGTAGGTGCTTGAAACAGAGAACCTGGTTTATCCATTTCCGCAAAAACAGAGTTTTTAGAGAAAATATGCAAGAAATATTGGGTTATTTCTTGAGGTTAAAATGAGTGTTCATACTTAACCTCGACGTGTAGGTTTGACAAACTGCGTAGGTCGCTAAAGTAATGTCTTTACCACCTTTTCTATCCTATTGCAGGCATCCTCCAGCTTGTCAAGGGGTTGGGCGTAGCTAAGCCTCAAATACCCTTCACCACCCTCGCCAAAGACGGACCCGGGAACAACTGCCACGCCACCACTCTGGAGGAGGATCTGTGCCATATCCTTCGAGAGCTTTCCCAGTCCCTCCACATTCGGGAACGCGTAGAAGGCCCCTTTAGGCGTTGGACAACGGAATCCTTCGATCTCATTCAGTCGGGGAATGAGGAACCGTCTTCTTTCGTCGAAGATTGTAACCATTTGTTCAATGAAATCTTGTGGGCCGTTGAGGGCGGCTAAAGCCGCTCTCTGGGAGACCGCGGGAGCATGAACCATTGTATACTGTTGCAGCTTAATCATCTGGTCGATAATTTCCCTCGTTCCAACTGCGTAGCCAATTCTCCAACCAGTCATGGCGTAGGTCTTCGAGAAAGAATTTACCGTCACAGTTCTATTTCTCATCCCTTTTACGGCAGCAATGCTGTGATGGTGCATCCCTTCGTAAAGCATCGTCTCGTAAACCTCATCGGATACAATGTAGAGGTTATGTTTTCTCGCCACCTCCGCTATGCCCTCGATGTCTTCCTTGTATTGGATGCCACCTGTTGGATTAGATGGTGAGTTGAGGATTATCAGTTTTGTTTTCGTGGTCAAGGATTTCTCAACATTCTCCGGAATCAGCCGGAAGTCCTCTTCTTCCCTGACAGCTACGAAGACGGGTGTTGCACCAACGATTCGAGCAACGGCTTCATACACGACGAAGCAGGGGTCGCTGATAATCACTTCGTCCCCGGGGTCGACCAGAGTCAGCAACGCCAAGAGAAGGGCGCCGGTGCAACCTCCTCCACTCACAAGCACCTCCTGAGGAGTGTAGTCCAAGCCATTGACCTGCGCTACCTTCGCAGATAAGGCTTCTCGGAGATCAGGGAACCCAGCGTTTGGTGTGTAACGGGTATATCCCGCATCGAGAGCCCTCTTGGCTGCCTCACGTATGTGTTGAGGTGTGTCGAAGTCAGGTTCACCTATTCCAAGACTTATCACACCACTCATCGTCCGGGCTAAATCAAAGAGCTTCCGGATTCCTGAAGAACGGATCAGTTGTATTCTCTTGCTGAATACGGTTTCTCTCTCAATCAATACATAATCCTCTCCATCATGAAACGCATATGTCCTACATCGTAGAACTTTATATGTGTTCCACCGAAACTAGAATAGCGTAAGCCAAAGATTTTCCTCCAAACCTTGAACTATAGTAGATATACTTACGCTCGATGTGTGTTAACAGTGACGCGATACTTGTTTAGGTGAGACAGAAGTCGCCTCAATATGAGCTCCATAAAAAGGGGACGATTCAGTGGGTTTACACCGTAATAAACTACCTCAAATCATTAACGTTTTTGAGACAGATTCAAGAAAAACTAATAGTCAATTGGACAAGTACGTCTCATAAACGATTCTACAACAATGCTCAGCTTAAAGAAGTGGGGCAAGAAATCCAAATTGTTTGATAAAAACTGATGTTCCAAGTCAATCCTCTAAATCTCTAACATAACAATAGTTAACATCTCAGAAGTACAGCATAAGCCAAATAACTCGGTAAAAGAACAAACGTTAAAGATATTGTTCAGATACTATATTTTTAGTGGGAGAGGAGAGGCCCGTTTTAGACAGAAGTTGTTCCAGTGGTAGCGAACCTTGTTTAGGCTTTTGGCTAGCGGACTTGTGAATCCAAATCAAAACATTCCCAAGTTCGTCTGTTTGGATAAGATGTAGGATGAAAACCATTACGTGCGAGATATGTGGTCGCCGAGTCAAGAAAGGCAAGATCTATAGATGTCTCAAATGTGGCAGAGCATACTGTTCAGACTGCATGATAGACTCAATAACGATTTGCCCCGACTGCGAAAACGAGCAGTAACTGAAATCCAGAAAACATTAATCTGTATTCAAGCAATACAACGTCTAGAAGGGCTACCGCAAAATAGAGTATAAACCGTTTTCTAGGATGGATAGGATATGTCGTGGTATGGATCACATTCATTTCTCAACGAATATATTCACCAAAATACGTGTAAAAGAATCATGGAAATTGGGGTTTATAACGGTGAAAACGCGCGAACGATGGTTGAGGCAGCTATCAGAAATGTTCGACCAAGCGAAGTAGAATATTATGGCTTCGACTTTTTCATGGACACAAGATTCCGAGAAGTGAGGCAACAGTTGGAAAAGACAGGATGCAAGTTTAAACTTTTCAAGGGAGATACGTTTGACACTCTTCCTAAAGTCGTCACAACTCTGCCTAAAATGGATGTAATCTTCATCGACGGAGACAAATCGTATACAAAGGCGAGGAGCGATTGGGAACACTCAAAAACTCTCATGCATTATGGAACAACAATATTTGTCCATAATGCTGATTTTTCAGGTGTCCAATCCATGGTGGATGGCATTTCCCGAAGTCATTATCAAGTCGAAGTATTTAACGTACACTTCGAAGGCGAGATAGCCCTAATCAAGAAGAAGACTCCAGAAACTAGTTAGCGTAAAGTATTGATTGGAGCCGAGGACCGGATTCTAGCGCGAGTTTATCGGTAAATTTAGGATTTTAGAAAGATATTACACGGATTATAGTCCTGAATGATTGAAGAGAATTTATGAAGATTGGATTAAAGATTCTTTCTTTATACCTTTTCTGAAGGATTCAAAGTACTGAATAAAGACTATTGATACTTAGTACTCCTAAAAATATAAAGAAAGAAGTGTTGTGTGCTTTAAGCTATTTATTCAGTTTTTCTTATGCTTCTGCTACTTTGTATGTATCAAGTGCGAGTAAGAATTTCCATCTGGCCTCTGGGAGCCATCGTGCAGCTAGATTTGTGAGCTGTTCTTCGGTTCCTTCATACATCAAAGTTTCAGAACGACCTGTTTGGGTGAAGTAACCATCGGAAATATTCCTGGGATACCTGTCTGGAAACTGCTTACGCTCTTCTTGAATATCATTGTTCTTGGCAATCATTTCATCCATATCCCCTATCCATTCCACATATCCAATGATCTTCATCTTCTTTCCCACCTCCTCTCTTTTCTTATTGGTACTTGTAAAGCTCCCCACCTCAGAGCTTGATTAAGAGATCATTTCGTTGCTATGTTATAATATTGTATTTATGACTAGCCTTTGAGTGGAAAATATGAGGAGGAGAACAAGATGAAGCAGCCACTCCTGAGAAAGTTAAAGCCTTATAGACTTCTTCTAGGCTTGCACAATCCACTTCTAAGAAAAAAATGATGATTTGTAGGCGAAGCGCTTTAACCATTCAGTTATGGCGCCTCTTGGCGTCATAGTGCT
>JAZFSF010000088.1:0-2840 GCA_036446055.1 Bathyarchaeia archaeon
GCACGATAACCCCGATAACTTGTTTAAGTTTATGGATGCACTTTGGCAGCTAGGATTCAACGTTAAGTTGGAAATCACTAAATGCGACATCAAGATGACAATTACTATACGAGAGGCGAATACCTACCGCGTTCCCAAAGCTGTGGGGAGAAGGGTACAGAGGTCTCCACAAAGAAGATTGGTTTCTGCGGTGGAGAAGAGAGTAAGTGGAATCAAGATCCGAAAGTACAAGTGAAAATCGAATAGATGTATATTTCAAATAGTCACTTTAAGAACTGATTCTTGTCTCAAGTCACTGCCATAAAGGCGGAGTTGACATCTGGACTAAAGAGACAGCGAAGGGATCGAGCATCGAGATTTATCAAAAGCGGTTATTACGCTTTGTGACTCGATTCATCAATATCCGGGCGGAAGACTTTTTATGGCGTGGTTGCCGTAGTGTCAGATGTCGGAGTGTAAGACTCCTATTTTAAAATGATGAAGCTTTTTTAAATGTGGTGGATATGATGAGTGTTGTTGCCATTGTTAAGGGTATGAACGCAGTTGAAACGACGGTTAAAGCTCTAGAGTTGATAGGTTCTGAAGTTGACAGAGTTCTCTCTGCAAAGAAGCCTATTTTGATTAAACCCAATTTCATCAATTCAAGCCTGCCCTCAACGGGAATCACGACTGATGCCAGAGTAGTTGATGGAGTTATCACGTTTTTGAAGGCGCGAGGGGTCGATGAGATTGTGATTGGTGAGGGGAGCGGATACGCAGACACCCTCCACGCTTTCTCCGTTGCCGGCATCGATGCCGTTGCTGAACGCTGGGGCGTGAAACTCGTGGACTTGAATAAAGACACAGTTGTAACCGTGAACCCCCCTAATCCGTTGTCGTTGACCAGGGTTCGAGTCGCAAAGACGGCTTTAGAGACCACAATCATCAGCGTACCCAAACTAAAGATCCACGGAGGTGCCACGGTGACCTTAAGCCTGAAGAACATGATGGGAGCTTTGGCCTCGAAAGGAATTATGCACAACGGACGACTGAGCCAAAACATTGCAGACCTCGCCTCCATAGTTACGCCCAGCATAGCCGTGATCGACGGCATCATCGCGGGAGAAGGCCATGAAACATGGGGCACCCCAGTGGAGATGAACCTCGTCATCGCAGGAACCGATCCCGTGGCCACAGATGCCGTCGGCTCCGCAGTCATGGGAGTTCCCCCAGAGAAGGTTCGACATCTCCGTTTTGCAGCGGACAAAGGCCTCGGAACCTACGACCTAGAGAAGATAACGGTGCTTGGAGAACCCATCGAGGCAGTCAAACAAAAGTTTCAACGATAACGATATCCCCATAAAACATCAAAAGCCTCAAGTAAATTTGTGTTCCATGGACGTTCTAATCGACTGACGACTGTGCTTGCTTCTTAAGACGGTTTCACGTCAGTCAAATAATCTGTCTACGTTTTCCAGTTTTCGTGGTTTGCTCTGTGACGACGGTGTAGCTAGCTCGCAGAACTTAAGGTAATGAAGTCTTCTAATGGTTCACCAACGACTTCGATGTTTTTGATGTCGGTTTCTCCGAGACCTCTCTTTTTAGCAACGGCTAATGAGGGAACCTTGAGAGGAGTCTCATCGACAAGGAGGCTGCCGACCGTTTCCACAGCAACGGGGTCGCGTCCCACAATTAGGAAGTTACGCTGTTCTCTCTGTAGCGGTTTTCCTTCCTTCCATTCACTTCCATACACGTACGTGCCGTCGATAACGGCTAAGTCAATCCAGTCCACGGCCGAAGCGATGTCGATGAGCGCCACGCCCAGCTTCTCGTGGAACCGTTCTTTCTTCGTGTCGGGGATACATCCGAGCAAATTTTTAAAAATCGAGCCCGCGGTTCCTCTCCGCGCCACGTGGAGGCTCACCAATACATTCGGTTTACAAAGAACGTGGGAAAACTGGATGTTTTCCTCGCAGACCACGCCCTCTTGAATTTTGGGATCCGTGGAAAGGTTGAACGGCACGATTCTATCCGAAAACAGGGTCTTCCACACTTGCAAGCGCTCCAAGGCTGTCCCATGATGGTTATCTGATTCCACGAGACGAACCCGTTGGATATGCGTAAACGCGTCGGCTACGGCCTGCACCACGGGCGGTGTGGGATAATTCAGATTACATTGGTCATAGATACCGACCTTAACAGTCACACCGCGACCCCTAACGTTTAAAGCATCGATACCACCGATGAGCTTCAACGCCTGCGCATACGCTTCTGAAACACCCTCATCAGAACGGACGAGGGCAACTTTTACGGTCATGACGTCTAGAAACATCAACTAATTATTTATAATTTATTAAAACCACAATTTTTACACGATTAAGAGACGCCCTTGTCACATGATGCTACCTAGTTAATAGCCACTTTACTGAGATTACGCTTAAAAGTAAAGCAAAAAATCAAATGTCTTCTATTAACCAATCTAAAATCAGCTTCCACTTCACCTTTAATTCCAACTAACTATCTTAATTGATAGGTTCTAAAGTGAAAATAATATTTGAATTTTTATTCATCTTACATGATAAATAGGTCTCGTTTATATATCCAAAACGTATCCCAACTTTATATTCCCAATCTAAATTGTCATATTAATAACATAAGTAGGCATCTGTGCTGTTTAGTTTTGCTTCGTAAGTCATTTATTTATTTTTTTAAGATAAAGAGGAGTTTAAGGGATAAAAAATGAAAACAAAAGTAATCAAAATACTCGGAGTGATTCTGTTGCTGTCAATGGCGATTCCAGCTGTTTACGCAAAAGGGCCAACAGGGAAAGCAGGGAAGTCAGATATACAACAATTATATCT
>JAZFSF010000089.1:0-3302 GCA_036446055.1 Bathyarchaeia archaeon
ATCGCGAGGTTGACGACTGGCTGCAAGTCCTTGGATAACCTCCTTGGGGGTGGAGTGGAAACCCAGGGTATTCTCGAACTAATCGGACAGTATGGAGTAGGAAAGACCCAGATCTGCCTCGCCCTCTGCGTGTTAGTTCAGCAGCCCCAAGAAATGGGGGGCCTAGAAGGATCCGTTTTATACCTCGACACAGAAGGAACGTTTCGACCAGAACGAATCATGGAGATCGCACAAACACGAGAGCTTCCCACGGACACCGTTCTAAAAAACATCATTGTCGCCCGAGCGTTTAACAGCGACCATCAAATCCTGATTGCACAAAAACTTGAACAGATAATTAAAGAAAAAAACATAAAACTCGTCATCGTGGACTCCATCATCAGCCACTTCCGTGCAGAGTACTTGGGACGAGAGTCCCTTCCAATACGCCAACAGCGACTAAACCAGCACCTGCATAGACTTCTCCGGACAGCCGAAATCTTTAACATCCCCGTGGTCGTGACGAACCAAGTCGTCGCCTCTCCCGACGCATTCTTAGGACCGACCAACAAACCCGCGGGCGGAAACATCCTCGCCCACCTAAGCACCAACCGAGTCTTCCTGAGAAAAGGCAAACGGTACATTCGAATTGCGCGAATCATTGACAGCCCCTACCTTCCAGAAGGCGAGTGCATATTCAAAATAACTGAGAAAGGCGTTGAGGACGTCCCCTCATAAGTCTCCCCTTCAATAGACAAAAACTTTAATAAACGGATGGAGCAAGGTTAAATCATGCCAAAAGTACCCACCTATCGAGGTTTCACCCTCGAAGAGCTGCAGCAAATATCGATGGACGACTTCATTCGCATTCTCCCCTCACGACAGAGAAGGTCAATGCTCCGTGGATTACCCCAAGAGCAGCGAATCTTCATCGAAAAATTGAGGAAAGCGAAGAAAAAGACAACAGAAAAAGGACAAAAACCGTCGGTTAAAACACACTGCAGAGATGTCGTAATACTCCCCGAAATGGAGGGCATGACGATTTTCCTCTACAACGGTAGAGTGTTTTTACCCATTGAGATAACGCTTAACAAAGTAGGACATTTCTTAGGTGAATACGTCATCACCAACAAACGCGTGGTCCATGGAACACCAGGTATCGGAGCATCCAAATCGAGCATGTACGTGCCTTTGAAGTAAACCTCCAACCCATCGCACAAAATAACGTTTCGCTTAACGAATTGGATGGCGATATATGACTTCTCCAATCTTTGTGCTTTATTATAATTCAATTAGGTACACCTTATTGCTGTGAACGCGATTCCTAATAATACGGAATCTGCCTTTGAAGCAATATTTACTTCGCTCCCAACCAAGACTTTGTTTTCCCAACTCCATCGAGGAACAAAAAGCTTCAAAATTTATACAGTTTCTTTAAGTAATCATTATTCCTCAACCACTCGACTTGGTTTCTCCTGAACGATACGTGATGACTCCTCGTTCATCTGATTGGCAGTCTCAGAGCGAGACGAGGACCAACATCGTTGACCCATATTCATGTTCTCCTCTTCATCTAGCCTCTGATTCTGAGAAGCGGTGTAAATACGTCGAAACATCGAATCAATATCTGATTTTATCCATACAGTTTTTTCAGCGAGGATTAATACCTTATAATCCTCTGGTAGACGAGGCTTAATCTCCGATTCGCTGAGGATCTCCCGTTTACCCCCTTCTTTCAATCCATGACTTGATAAACACTCACTTTTATGCTTAAAAACACTAAGGATAAACGTACGGTTAAAAACGGAGTTTCTCCTTATAACGAGTTCTAAACGCATTCGAAAACCACCGTTCAGGAGGCGTTATCTTTCATTGACGGTATGTATTTCGATGATTCGTCGACCTTGTCCCAAACACGCGACATCGAATGCTAAATAAGAAGCGGATTGAGCAGTAAACATCGATACAGGTAAAGTATCAGAGCATCTTGGTAAGAAAATGTTTCCTTACTAAATTAGTTGCAAATCGCTTTTTTCCTTGTGTACTCCATGCGTCTTACGCAAAAAGTTTAATAACGTAGCCTTGCCTGTTTGAGCCAAATTACAGGGTGTTATAGATGCCAAATTGGGGATATTCGGCGAGAAGCGATCCCGGAGAAGGCGTGAAAGCCAGCGGGAGAGATTTGAGAATCTCGCCAAAAGCAGCGAGAGAGATTTGCGGGGCGATACGACATAAGCGACTAGATGAGGCGAGACGGTTTCTTCAGGACGTAATCGACATGAAACGGGCTGTTGCATATCGTCGCCACAAGAAAGAAGTTCCCCACAAGGCAGGACTGGATAAGTGGTATGCCGGGAGATACCCGGTTAAAGCTGCACGAGAAATCTTAAAAGTCTTGGACAGTTTAGAAGCGAACTGTGAAGATCAAGGCTTCGACGTTGAACGTGTGAGATTAGTCCACGTTGCTGCGCAGCGAGCTCGCGTACTCAAGCGATTCGTTCCTCGAGCCTTCGGAAGATCGTCCCCCAACTACGAACACCTCACTCACATAGAATTATTGGCTGAAGAAGTATAGGGTGAATGCTATGTCTGTAGTAAAAAACTTCATTAATGACGCCATTCGCCAATTAGAAATTCATGATTTCCTTGCAAAGGAATTGAGTCGGGCGGGGTTTGGCGGAGCCGAGATTACGAAGACTCCACTCGGTACCAGGATCGTCATATATGCCATGAAACCAGGAATTGTTATTGGCAGAAGAGGAACAAATATCCGCGGCTTAACCAGCCTCCTCGAAGAGAAATTCAAACTATTCAATCCCCAAATAGCCGTGTCCGAGGTCGAGGTTCCCGAACTCGACGCTTCGATCATGGCCTCCCGCATCTCCGAAGCATT
This sequence comes from Bathyarchaeia archaeon, assembly GCA_036446055.1. Lineage (GTDB taxonomy): Archaea > Thermoproteota > Bathyarchaeia > RBG-16-48-13 > DAOVBJ01. Next base: position 2,873 of record JAZFSF010000089.1, read on the forward strand.
GCAGAGGGGCATACACTTCCGACGAACTGGCTTCTGGGCCCTAAACCAAATAATGCGAGCCGGAGCTGTCGGCTGCGAAATCATCATCAAAGGCAAGTTGACAAGTCGCAGACATCGAAGCGAAAAATACCGTGAAGGCTACATCCCAAGAGTGGGTAACCCCTTCCTTGAAAACGTTAGAAGAGCCGTCACCACTGTCACAATGAGGCCGGGTACTCTCGGTATCAACGTGAAAATTGTCCCTCCAAACATTCGGTTTCCCGACCAAATTGAAGTCCTACCTCCAAGAATGGAGAAGACTTCAATTCCAGATGAGCCTGTGAGTTCTTCACCGACTCCAGATGAGCCTGTGAGTTCTTCACCGACTCCAGATGAGCCTGTGAGTTCTTCACCGACTCCAGATGAGCCTGTGAGTTCTTCACCGACTCCA
>JAZFSF010000090.1:0-2743 GCA_036446055.1 Bathyarchaeia archaeon
AGGCACAAGTCTTGAATGCATTGGTAAATCGGATGTGATTATCGTTGATAAGACGGGTACTTTAACTAAAGGCACCCCGCAAGTAGTTGAAGTTAAAGGCTTTAATGGATGCTCTGAAACGGAAATCATTCAGTTAGCAGCGGTCGCTGAAAAATTCTCCGAACACTCCATCGCAAAAGCCATCTTAGAGAAAGCTGAGGCCCTCGGGTTACGTGTCGATGACCCTGATGGCTTTGAAGTTCGAAGAGGCCATGGCGTTATAGCGAAAACTAATGGCAAAAGGGTTGTAGTTGGCAATAAACAACTACATGAAGAGAACAACGTTGTTCTCTCAGAGCCTATAACCGCTTATCTTGTCAGCCAAGAGATTAATGGTAGAACCGCCGTGCTTGTCTCAATGGATTCAGATCTCAGGGGAGTCATCAGTGTTTCTGACACATTAAGGGAAGGTATTGCCACAAGCATAAAGGAGATGAAACAAAACGGCGTCAAAAAAGTCGTCATGCTTACAGGAGATAACAGATATGTTGCAGAAAAAATCTCTAAAGAAGCTTCAATAGACGAGACATGGGCAGAATTGCTCCCAGAAGAAAAAGTTGAACATGTAAAGAAATATCAGAGTCAAGGTTACATGACCACGATGATTGGCGACGGCGTCAACGACGCTCCAGCTTTAGCAACCGCTGACATCGGAATAGCCATGGGCGTTTCAGGAACCGATGTCGCCATAGAGACCGCTGGGATAGTCTTAACCACAGATGATCTAGCCAAGGTATCAAAGCTAATAAAGCTCAGTCAAAAAGCATTAATCGTCATCAAACAGAACATTATGTTCTCCTTGGCAGTCAATATACTGGGACTCATCCTCTCAGCTTTAGGCGTAATCACCCCCATTACAGCATCCATAGTCCACGAAAGTAGCGCGCTTATCGTCGTCTTCAACTCATTGCGACTTGCAACAAAAAAAATGTAGAACCCGCTTCATAGACCTAGCGAGAAGGCTGACCCAAGATACGTAAGTAAAATACCTGACGAACTCAAGGGAAAACCTCAGCATCATTATCAGGTTATAGGTCCAGAAGACATGTTAGAGGTAGCTGAGAAGAAAATTAAAAACCTGAAAGTAAACGCAGCTATTATTACTTCAAGCCCTAACGATATAGGGACTCGATCGTTTACGAAGACTATCGCTTCTATTGCCGTGGATATAGAGGTTTATAGTAGACCATTCAACCCACCCTATGCCCCCTATAGCTGGCGGTGAGTTACTAATTAAAACAGTAGAAACGTCAGGGATAGGCGGTCGAATTCTAGAGTTTGCTCTATCAGCAGCACCAATGATCGAGAGAAGTGAGAAAATCATTATAACCTCAGCGGACTCCGATGGAACAGATGGCCCCACAGATATTACCGGCTGTATTGTTGAAGGCAATACCATTTATTTTAACAGTAGGCAAGGTTCGTCTCCTCTCTTTTACTGGTACATATATGGCTTTCCAACTCGGAGCTCAGTTTAAAATCATGTCATATACGGTTCTTTACTGCATATATGACTATGTGCTTTTGAGATGAAAATATGGAGAAGAGAAATTTAGTTGCTTGGTGTGGCTTGTTGCTGTCGAGTAATCATCTCGTGGGAGAGTTATCCGGTTATGTTATCAGTGGTAAAGCCCTTCGTTTTTTTGGGATATCGGTGTTAGTGTTAATCAGACATCATATATAGTGGGTTTGATCCATTAAAATTGAAGGTTTTTGGCCATGAAAAACACTCAAAGTCCTACGAATGTAAACAAAAACCTGTTATCGTATTTATGCTCTGAACTTGATAATCAAGAGCTGGCTTATGCGTTGCTGCCTATGCCTGTGAAAGGAGGTTTTGACACTCGTATCTTCCGCTTTCAGTTGAAGGGAGCATCTTCCAAAATAGGTCGACCTTTGATTTTACGTCTGTTCGGGAATTCAAGTCAAAACAGGGCAATATTTGAAAGCGCGGTTCAGAATGCAATTGCTAGTTCAGGGTACCCAGCTCCTCGAGTCTTCTTCACTTGTACTGATGAATCGGTTTTAGGGGGAAGTTTTATGATTATGGAGCTTATGCCTGGGCAGACCATGATAAACATGCCTATAAAAAATTTGTCTGAAATGCTGGCGAGGGCTCATCTCCACCTGCATAGCATCGAGGTAGACTCCATTAGAAATTCTCTTGAAGTTGCTGGGATACGTCAGGACAAGTATTCTGTTGAAGGTAGATTGGGTTGGCTTGTTGAAGAGATAGAAGCTCCTGGTTGTGAGTGGCTTCAACTAGGATTAAAATGGATTGTTGAGAATCGTCCAGATGATCCTGACAGGTTGGTTATTTGCCATGGTGATTTTCATCCATTCAATATCCTTACACAAGATAGTGAGGTTAGTGGAGTGCTGGATTGGTCTAATTTCTTAATAAATGATCCAGCCTATGATATTGGTATCACAAATATACTTGTGACAGTAGCTGCTCCAGCTCTTTTTTCCAAAATAGATTGGATCCACTTAATCAACATATATCACGATTACTATCAGAAGGAAAGCCCCATGGCCCCTATACGAATTGAATACTATGAAGCATTTAGATGCTTGATGGCCTTACAGGAGGGAGCTGACGGCCATGCAGCGTGGAGTCATCCAGAAACAATGAGAAGGTTGTCAGAGCGCTTTCAAGAGATAACGAGTATAAGTTTAACCCTTCCTAAAGTCTCAACGTGAA
>JAZFSF010000091.1:0-4252 GCA_036446055.1 Bathyarchaeia archaeon
CTTGTGTAAGGAATGTGTACATTGATCGCAGCAGGTATCCATGAATAACATTCTTTTTTCATCCAACGTGTTCAATTGCAGTGAAATTTACATCTTTTTCATTCGCATCATCTATACTTATCGAGAATTCTTGAATATTTTAGTAAATTCACTTTACCATAGACATCGTCATCAATCTTAATTATTGGAGCAAGACTGCAAGCACCGATACATCTAACCTGGTGAATCGTAAAAAGGCCGTCCGGAGAAGTGTCTTCATGCATATCGATCTTCAGATCCCTCACTAATGAATCATATATCTCTGAAGAACCCCCCACATGGCATGCAGTGCCTTGACAGATCGTTATGATGTGTTTACCTTTAGGCTCCAACCGAAATTGGTGGTAAAATGTGGCGACGCTGAGTACCCTACTCTCAGCTATATTAAGGTGTTTAGCGACTCTTCTAAGAACATGTTCGGGAAGAAAGCCAATTTTACTCTGGATATCCTGTAGAAATGAAATGAGGATGCTGTCTAAAGGTTTATGATCTTTGAAGCTTTCAAAGACTTCATCAACGATCGATATAGTATATAAAACGTCTTTCAACCCATCTACCTCAACTAGAAATAATTACTGATTATCGAATTAGAGTGTGATTGAGAGCAGCCTGAGGCTGCATTTTCTTATTCTATTATAGCGATTTTCTCGCCGACAGGTATCTCTGCTCCTTCAGGCGCCAGTATCTTCGATATTTTGCCTGAAGCTGGGGACTTAACTTCTATGACAACCTTGGCTGTCTCTACTTCGAGGAGGCTCTCTCCTTTCTCCACGGACTCTCCTTCCTTCTTAAGCCACTTCACAATAGTACCGGTTTCCATAACAAAGTCCAGTGTGGACATGTCGGGCATAAAAACAAACGTCATTCTTTTTCCACCTTACCAATCGATTCATGATAGGAGATATATTCTTTTAGCATATCGATCACAGGATTTCCTTGACAGCTTTGACGATATCTTCTACTTGGATAAGGACGAAGTCCTCCATGACTTTAGCGTAAGGTATGGGTACGTTATCTGAGGCTACCCTTTTAATAGGGGCTTTCAAGAAGTTGAAGCCCTCCTCGGCTACGAAGGCAGCTACTTCAGCTGCAACTCCTCCCCGTTTGCACTCTTCTTCTGCGATGACGAGCCTGCCAGTCTTTTTGACGGACTCTAAGATCGTCTTGCCATCAAGGGGAACGAGGGTTCTTGGGTCAATCACCTCTACGCTGACTCCTTCCTCTTCAAGCTTCTTCGCTGCGGTGAGGGATTTAGTCAGGGTGTAGAGCCAAGCGACTATGGTTACATCATTCCCTTCTCTTTTGACAGCTCCTTGTCCGAAAGGTAAGAGGTACTCTTCTTCGGGGACAGGCCCCTTTGATGCTAGGAGGCGCTTATGGGTAAGGAAGATCACTGGGTCATCGTCTCTGATCGATGTTTTAAGGAGCCCCTTGACGTCGTAGGGAGTTGATGGCACAACGACTTTCAACCCAGGAATATGGATAAATAATCCCTCAAGACTCTGGGAGTGTTGGGCTCCCGCCATCCCAGAAGCTCCTTCAGGGGCCATGATGACGAGGGGAACCTTGGATTGTCCTCCTGACATGTATCTACACTTAGCCACTTGATTGACTATCTGATCCATCGCTACGAACGCCAGGTCCACAAACATCAATTGGATTATCGGTCTCATCCCGGTTAAGGCAGCTCCGAGGCCAGCTCCCACAAATCCTGGTTCGGAGATGGGCGTGTTGATGACTCTATCACCGAATAATTCGTCCAAGGGTTTGCCCTTCCAGAGGCTGGGTCTACCCCGTAAATCCTCCCCCATCAGGAATACTCTTGGATCTCTGCTCATCTCCTCCGCGATAGCCTCGTTTATGGCTTGGGCATAAGTTATATTTCGTTCCATTCTCTACACTTCACCTCATCCTGCGAAGAGATCCTGTAAAGCATCTTCAGGCGCTGGGTCTGGGCTCTCTTCAGCGAATTGTACTGCATCTTCTATCTCCTTCTCAACACTTCTCTTGATGCCATGAGCTTTTTCCTCCGTTAGAACTTCGGAGTTAACGAGTTGGACTCTAAAGCATTCGATGGGGTCTCTCTGCTTCCACTCTTCAACCTCCTCCTTTGTTCTTCCGTAGTTGGCGTAGGAGCTTACCTCAGAAGTCCCGAAGTGTTCGTAATATCTGTAGGTCTTGCACTCGATGAGAGTTGGCCCCAATCCCTTCCTCGCCCTCTCTGAAGCCTCCTTGACGGTCTTGTAGACAGCGATCACATCCATCCCGTTCACGGTGACACCTGGCATCCCGTAGGCCGCAGCCTTTTTCGAGATGTCCTGAACGGAGAGAGCGTAAGAAGCTGGCGTGTACATCCCGTACATGTTGTTCTCACAGACGTACAGCACCGGAAGCTTCCATATGGAGGCCATGTTGAGGCCCTCGTTAAAGGTTCCTTGATTGGTTGCACCGTCGCCAAAGAAAGCGACAGCTACTTGGTCGGTTCCTCTGAGCTTGATCGAGAGCCCCGCCCCAGTGGCGATGGGGATTCCCGCGCCCACGATGCCGTTGGCTCCAAGGTTTCCCACAGAAAGTTGGGAGATGTGCATCGATCCTCCTTTCCCTTTATTCGTTCCCGTCTTCTTCTGAAAGAGCTCCGCCATCATACCCTTCACATCTGTGCCCTTAGCGATACTGTGACCATGACCCCTATGAGTACTCGTCATGTAATCATCGATACGAAGATTGGCACAAACACCAACGGCCACAGCTTCCTCACCAACGTATAGATGAACCGTTCCGAGACGCTTGCCCATCCCGACCAACTTGACGATCTCCTCTTCAAAAAGCCTAATCCGTAGCATACTCTCGTACATATCGATCAATCTATGCTCAGGGATGTCAAACATTTCTTCACTCTCCTAAGTTAGATAAGGACTTCTACCAGCTTTATAATTTGTGTTAAGGCGGATCAGAGAGAGGTGTCCTCCTTAACTGACATGACTGCGACCATTCCAAGATAAGGATATCTAGCTAGATACCATTTGGCTCGAAAATAGTCTTACAGACTAGATTACATATTATTGTTAGTGACGTGATTGCGTATTGTTAGTTAGCTTATTGGAGTCATCGTATTCCTGTAATTTTGAAGACTATAGTTGCGCTATTGACTGGAAGGCTTTTTTTTCCTGTGGGGTCATGGCATTGTAAATAAGCCGCATCAGGTTCTTCAGGAGTCGTAAGCCCTAGGTCTAATGGTTTTACGCCTCTAATCAGGGCTCTGTATAAGGGGATATGGTCTGCTAACGCGGCTAAACAGAGCATCCCTGACTTAGTCTGGATGTTTTCTTTTCGAAGAGCAATTTGTTCTATGAAGAATATGTCTCCAACCTCGTAGAATTGACATCCTTTTCCTTTTGTGTCTCTACCTTTCTTCCAAGCCTCCACGACTTCAACTCGAAGAGCCTTATATGGTTTATATCGTCTACTCATCGTCCGCTAACCCCTCTAACTTTATGCGAAAGAGAACAGGACCATATTCTGAGTATGGTTTCCCAGGCATAGGACATTGAGTGTAATGAATCCCTTTCTCCGCAGGCACGTTTGGATTTGCGAGACGATGTAATACTCCTCCCACAGCAGAGCTTGGATCTACACCACCAGCGACAGATATGATATGAGTCATTAAGGGCCCCATAGCCCTCATACAAACGGCATCGGTCTCAGCTAAAACAAGTCGTGGTTCATCTATTATCATGACATCTCCAACATTATACACTGAACATTTACCTTCGATTTCTACGATTTCGATGATAACTCGATTTTTAGGCCACCCTATATCATCCACAGTCCATACACCAACTTAATGAAATCATCTTCATCGTTAAAAGAACTTTGCAGTCAAAGAGAACATATAAAGGAGTCTTTTAGAATCAAAATATTGTTTTTTAAACGATTATACTGAATTCGTTAGAGTCTTAAACTAGCTTAGTAACCTAAATCGGAGTTTGAGCGATTTAATAAGTATCTTAGGTAAAAAAGACTTCTGCTATGGCGATACCGCTTTCTCCAGCAACCGCGTACAGCAAGAACACGCGCTCACCCTCAGAATAGATCGAGGGATCACGTAATTGATTGACCTGACCATAAGCGACGCTGCGGATCGAAGGCTCAAGTGGCGCACTCGCTCCTTCCCAATTCATCTCCGGCCGTAACACCTCGATTGATTCGGATT
>JAZFSF010000092.1:0-2381 GCA_036446055.1 Bathyarchaeia archaeon
TGCGTGGGACAGCAGGCAGTAAGAGGAGAGAGAATAACACGAGGGTATTTAGACAGGACACTGCCTCACTTCAAGCCAAAGGACATAAGCACGGAAGCCAAGGGATTTGTGCGGTCAAGCTACAAGAAGGGGCTTACTCCCATCGAATACTTCTTCCACTCAATGGGTGGGCGGGAAGGTCTTGTGGACACAGCTGTGAGGACATCGCAAAGCGGATACATGCAGCGAAGACTCATAAATGCCCTGCTTGACCTAAAGGTAGAGTATGACAAGACGGTAAGAGACACAAGAGGCATCATCGTGGAATTCGTTCATGGAGAAGACGGCGCTGACCCATCAAGAACTGACTGGGGTAATATCGTGGACGTAGGTAAGGTAATTCGTACAATTGTGAAACAGAGGAAGGTATGAAAATGGCTGAACATCTAACTGATGCGGAAATTAAGAAGAGAATGGGAAAGATTAGCGGCGAGTTCCCGGAGAGCCTTCATGCTGACCTCGAAAATGCGCTTCTTGGAACAAAAGTCAGTGCACGTGAATTTAAAGAAATAGTCGAAGAGGTCAGGAGGAGATACGAGTATTCCCTTGTAGAACCCGGTGAGGCCGTGGGCATCGTGGCGGCCCAGAGTATGGGGGAGCCAAGCACACAGATGACCATGCGAACCTTCCACTACGCAGGTGTTGCTGAGTTGAACGTCACACTGGGTCTGCCAAGGATTATCGAGATTGTCGATGCCAGAAAAGTTCCCTCCACGCCTACAATGACGGTTCGTCTTGAGGAGGACTATGCAAACGACAAGGAGAAGGCAAAAGGGGTGGCAAAACAAATCGAGGCCATAACCGTGGGAGATGTCATAAAAAGGTCTGAAACCGACCTCCTTGACTCAACCGTCACGCTGGTGCTTGATAAACACGAGATGAAAAGAAGAGACCTCTCTGCTGGAGAGATGGTTGAACAGATTGGTAAAATTAAAGCAATTAAAGCTGAGAGTATAGACTGGAAGAGGGATAAGATGTTTTTGAAATTTTCAAAGGTTTCCATGAAAGACTTGAGAAAAGTGGTAGTAAAGGTCAAGGACGTGTACCTTAGGGGAATTAAAAATATCAAAAGGGTGGTCATGAGGAAAGAGAGTGAGGGATATATAATTTATACAGAGGGCTCGAACCTGAAAGAGGTCCTGAAAATAGACGGTGTGGATATAGGCAGGACAAAAACAAACGACATCCTTGAAATCTCCAAGGTGCTTGGAATTGAAGCAGCGCGGAATGCAATCATAAACGAGGCCCTCGACACACTTGATGAGCAGGGTCTTCGTGTCGACGTAAGGCATATAATGCTTATCTCTGACATGATGTCGGTTGACGGCAGCGTCAAGGCCATAGGCAGGCACGGGGTTTCTGGACAGAAGGCATCGGTCCTGGCAAGAGCAGCGTTTGAGATTACAGTTGACCATCTTCTAAAGGCAGGGATTCACGGAGAAGTTGAGGAGCTGGCGGGCATCGTTGAGAACGTTATAGTAGGCAAGCCGGTGGTGCTTGGTACAGGGATGGTTGAACTCGTGATGGATAGAAAACTTGAACAGAAGAGGGCATGAAATGAATGTTGAAAAAGAGATAAGGGCTGCTGTTGAGACTGGTAAGGTTATAATGGGGGAGAGAGAAACCATGAAAGCTGTTAAAGCCAGTGGAGTTAAACTCGTGATATGTGCCGCGAACTGCAAAGCAGAGCTAAAAGGAGAACTTGAAAAACATGCGAACATTGGCACGGTTCCGGTGTATGAGTTTGGTGGTTCAAGCCTTGAGCTCGGGGCTGTTTGCGGAAGGCCTCATTTAATATCAATGCTTGGAATCATCGGCGCTGGGGACTCGGACGTCCTTAAACTTAGAGGTTAATGCATGGACGGGAAACTTACAATAGATGAAATGTGGTACGTGACTACTTTTGAGGATGTGACAGGGGCCACAGTTAAAGACTGCATTAAAAACTCGGACGAAATTATTTTCGTTGTTAAAAAAGGCGATATGGGTCTGGCAATTGGAAAGAAAGGAGTAAACATCAACCGCGCAAGAGAAAAGCTTGGCAAAAAGATTGAGGTAATCGAGCACTCTGACGACCCGGTCGAATTTGTGAAAAGGCTGTTCCACTCTTTTAGAGTGGAAGATGGCCAGATAGACAATGGAAACGATAAAGTGATTCGTATAATCATAGATGAACGCGACAAGAAAATGGCGATAGGTTTAAAAGGAAAAAAGCTCTCCAAAGTGAAGATGCTTGCAAAGAGGTTTCACGGTATTGAAGATATAATAATCGCTTGAGGACGAAAAATGGCAAAGAAGACAACAGGTGCATTTGCAGGAAAGAAGCTCAAAAAGAGGAGACA